>JALYHS010000057.1 GCA_030776385.1 Actinomycetota bacterium | reverse complement strand
GTGCTTGCTTGCTCGCGAAATGGTGGAGGATCCCCTGCCGCGTCAAGCCGGCCGCGCGAGCCACCGCGTCGAGGGAGGAGCCGCGATAGCCGTGCTCGGCGAACACGGTGTATGCCTCGGCGAGGATGCGCGCGCGCGTCTCATCGCGCTCCCGCTCCGACGTTCTGGTGCGTGCCACGGCGTGATCGCTACCAGGCGTATGCCTCCGGCGCCTGTCCGCCCGGGCCTGGGAAGAGCTCATCGAGAGCGGCCAGGTCGTCGGCACCGAGGTGAATGTCGAGAGCCGAGACCGCGGATTCGAGTTGTTCGACCGTGCGCGGTCCGATGATCGGGCCCGTCACTCCCGGCTGGTGCAGCAGCCACGCGAGTCCGAGCGACGCCGACGTCCAGCCGCGCTCCTTCGCGAAACTGTCGTACGCGTCGAGCTGCTCGCGGCGCTTCTCGCGCGCATCCTGAACTCCGCCGGATGCCGAACGCGCGTTGGCGTCGGACGACCCACCGCTCACTCCACCGCCGCTGAGCAGACCGCCGGCGAGCGGCGACCACGGGAGGATCCCGAGGCCGTAGTTCAGGGCCGCCGGAACGACCTCGAGTTCGATGGAGCGCTGCACGAGGTTGTAGAGCGACTGCTCGCTCACGAGGCCCAGGAAGTTGCGGCTGCTCGCGATCTCGTTCGCCTGCGCGATGTTCCAGGCGGCGAAGTTCGAACTGCCTGCGTAGACGACCTCGCCGCGCGCCACGAGCACCTCCATGGACTGCCACAGCTCCTGCCAGGAGATGTGCCGGTCGATGTGATGGAACTGGTACAGGTCGATCCGGTCGGTCTGAAGTCGTTTCAGAGAGCCGATCGCCTCGCGGCGGACCTGCCAGGCCGACGCCCCGCGAGCGTTCACCTGGTCGCCGTCCGGCCCCGGGTCGACCATCGGCGAGTGCACCTTCGTAGCGAGGACGACACCATCGCGCACGCCGGGTCTCGCCGAGAACCAGCGCCCGATGATCTCTTCGGTCGCGCCACGGCCGCCCGAGCCGCCGTACCCGTTCGCGGTATCGATGAAGTTGATGCCGAGCTCGAGCGCCCGGTCGAGGATCGCGAAGGAGTCCTCCTCCGAGGTGCGGTCGCCGAAGTTCATCGTGCCGAGGACGATTCGCGAGACCGAGGTCCCAGTGCGACCGAGGTGGGTGTATTCCATGGTTCTCTCCACTCATCAGAGCGAGAATCCGTGCGCGGTGCCTCGCTGCGATGTTCATTCTCTCACACACCTACTTACTAGTAGGTGTGTGAGAACTAGAGCGCTTCCAGCCCCCGGACCCCGAGACTCGGGTCTGCTGAGACAATGGGGTCATGACCCCGCCGGTGGATCCTGACTCCCCGCGCTTCCTGCGCCAACGCGTGCTCACCGGCTTCGGTGCCGACGCCCAGCTTGCGCTCGCCTCGGCCCACGTGCTCGTGATCGGGGCGGGCGGACTCGGCAGCGCCGTCATCCCGGCACTCGCCGCCGCGGGTGTCGGAACGATCTCGATCATCGACGACGACACCGTCGAGCTGAGCAACCTGGCGCGGCAGACGATCCACGGGATCGCCGACGTGGGGCGCCCGAAGGTCGACTCCGCAGCGGATGCCGTTGCGCGTCTGAATCCCGACACCGAGGTCATCCGGCACCACGCGCGGTTCGTGGACAAGGGCTCGTTCGAGCTCCTGCTGGACGCCGACATCCTCGTCGACGGCTCCGACAACTTCACCACGCGGTACCTCGCGAACGATGCGGCCGAGATCCGCGGCATCCCTCTGGTGTGGGGCTCCGCTGCGCAGTACGCCGGCCAGGTCGGCGTCGCCTGGGACGAGAAGGGCGTCGACTACCGCGACCTCTTCCCCGAGCAGCCCCACGACGACGAGGCACTCAGCTGCGAACTGGTCGGAGTGCTCCCGACGGTGTGCGCGGTCATCGGCGCGATGATGGCGGGCGAAGTGATCAAGCTGATCACCGGCGTCGGCGAGCCCCTGATCGGGCGGGTCGCGAGCTTCGACGCGCTGACCGGGACCACGCGCGAGATCTCGTACAGACGCGATCCGGAAGCCAAACGCCCCGGTTCGCTGGAGGAGCGCACCGCCGTGAACGAGCCGGACCCCGACCGCTCGGTCACTCCCGCCAAGCTGGAGCAGCTGCTCGCCGGCGATTCGACTCGCGGCATCCACGAGACGCCTCCGCTGCTGCTGGATGTGCGCGAAGCCCCCGAGGCCTCGTTCGTGTCGCTGCCCGGCTCGGTGCTGATTCCTCTCGGGCAACTGCCGGGGCGTCTCGACGAGCTCGACGAGCTCGCGGGTGGGCGCAACGCTTCCATCGTCGTCTACTGCCACCACGGCGTCCGCTCGGCGCGGGCCCTCACCGTGCTCGAGAAGGCCGGATTCACCCGTGTGCGCCACCTCACCGGTGGCATCGACGCGTGGTCGCTGCACGTCGACCCCGAGCTGGCGCGGTACTGATGGCGCCGCACTCGCACGGCCCGAGCGGTTCGAATGGCTCGCACGGATCCGCGGAAGACACCCCCACCGCGCGCACCTCCGTCGACGTTCATGCGGCGCGGGTCGTCGCGGCACTCGAGCCTCTCCGTACGCGCGACCTCGAGAGCGTCGAACTCGCCGACGCGCTCGACCGCGTCAGCTTCGACGACGTGCGGTCGCCGATCAACCTCCCGCCATTCCGTAACTCGCAGATGGACGGCTACGCGGTGCGGGCGGCGGATGTCGCGTCCGCCCCGGTCTCGCTCCCCGTCGTCGGCGAGGTGGCGGCCGCCCCCGGTGCTCCCCCCGCACTCCGCCCTGGCACCGCGGTCAAGATCATGACCGGAGCTCCCGTCCCCGAGGGCGCCGACACGATCGTCCCGGTCGAGGACACCCTCGCGGCGAACGAATCAGTGTCGATCTCGCGTGGCCGCGATGTCGGCGAGTTCGTGCGCGAGCCGGGATCCGATCTGCGCGCAGGGCAGGCCATCGTGCCGTGGGGCACTCGTCTCGCCTCACGCCACCTCGCGGCGATGGCCGCGGCGGGGATCACCGATGTGGACGTGTTCGACCGGGTGCGGGTCGCTGTCATCAGCACCGGAAGCGAACTGGTGGCGCCGGGCGAGCCGCTCGGACCGGGCCAGATCCCGGATTCCAACGGGGTCGCCCTCGCCGCGGCTGCCCAGGCGGTCGGCGCCGCGGTCGTGCTCCGGGCGCGCGTGGGTGATGACCCCGTGCTGCTGGATGCCCTCTTCGACGAGGCCCTGGCCCTCGGAGCCGAGCTGATC
>JALYHS010000056.1 GCA_030776385.1 Actinomycetota bacterium | reverse complement strand
GCACGAATCAGGACGCCACGCGGCGCGCCTGGCCTCCGCGTCCTGATCGGGGCGGCGGCCGGTCGGCTCGAAGCCGGGCGCGCACGACCTCGAGACACCAGCCCGGCGCATCCTGCAGGGCCTCGGGCATGAAGCGAAGCGTCGCGAAGCCGAGCAAAATCGCGTTTCCGTCGCGAACTCGGTCGCGAATCTGATCGGTCTCGGCGTCGTGAAACTCTCTGCTGTCGACCTCCACGATGAGCCATCCGTCCACGAGGAAATCCACGTCGCCGACCAACGGGATCGCGACTTGTGATTCGACGGCGAGGCCCGCGTCCACCATCAGAACCCGTGCATACGTTTCGTTCCCCGATGCCGCCCGAACGTCGGCGAGAGCTGCGATTCTGCGATGCGCGGGCGGCACGAATCGGCTCAGCCTCTGCAGCTCTCGCGTCGTGATCTTGCCGGCGTGCAGGGCGCTGTCGACCGAGGCGAGCCATTCCCGAGGCGCCGCATCGACACTGAACTGGACAAGGGCATCTGCCACTGACACTCGCCACGAAACTGAGTCATCCGTCGTGAATCTCAGCTTTCGGTGGGTGCGCCGCTCTCCGACACCGAGCGGCGGGAGCCGAGACGCGTTCCGAGCGCAATGAACACTCAGCCCGGTCACGTGAGACACCCAGATTCCGTAGGACTCGAGAGCATTGGCCGACGCCAAGCGACCCCCGAGCTGAATCGCGCGAAAGGCCGAATGGCGGGCGTCGGGCAGAGCCAGCCAGCCGATCCGAGGTCGGATGACCTCGCCCGCCCGCAACGCCGTCGCGAGCCGGTACGGGGTGTGGCCTAGAGCCCCCAGCCAGGGCGTGCGGGCGAGCCCACCAGCAGACTCCAGGTCGAGGATCAGATCTCTCACCGGCTCATCACAGCGCAGAGGCGATTCAGCCCCTCGTCGCGTACAAGGTTCGGTGGATGACGCGGCTCAAGTGACCCTGGGGAGGAGGCCGCGCTGCTGCTGCTGCCGCTGCCGAGTCGCGCCGATCAGGATGCACAGCCAGCACGCGCCGCGAATCGCCCTGATTCGCGAGATCCGGGGGCGCGCCGTCCTGATCCACATCTGAGCGTCGCCGCCAGCCAGCCCCGTCGTCCTCGACTCGTCCTCGGCTCTTTGCGACCCGCAAGAACCCCGGATCTTCCGGCCTCGCGATGCCCCTCGGCACGGCGTCCCCGCCGACCGGCGCCTAGAATGGGAGGCGTGAGTACACCGATCGACGTCGTCCTGATCGGGGGCGGGATCATGAGCGCCACGCTCGGCTCCCTGCTCCGCCAGTTGGAGCCGAGCTGGTCGATCACGATCCTCGAGCGTCTCGGAGATGTCGCTCTCGAGAGCTCGAACCCGTGGAACAACGCCGGTACCGGCCACTCCGCGCTGTGCGAGCTGAACTACACGCCCGAGAAGTCCGACGGCACGATCGACGTCACGCAAGCCGTGAAGGTCAACGAGCAATTCCAGGTCTCACGCCAGTTCTGGTCGTACCTGGTAGGTGAGGGTCTGCTGCCCGAGCCGGATCGCTTCATCAACCCGGTCCCGCACATGAGTTTCGTCTGGGGCGAGGAGAACGTCGCCTACCTGAAGAAGCGTCACGAGGCGCTCAAAGATCACCCTCTCTTCGCCGGGATGGAGTTCAGCGACGACGCGAAGATCATTCGCTCCTGGGCTCCGATGCTCATCCCCGGTCGCCGCAAGGACGAGCCGATCGCCGCGACGCGCATCACCGCCGGCACCGATGTCGACTTCGGCTCGCTCACTCACCTGCTGATCGATGGGCTGGTGAGGTCGGGGGCGAAACTGAAGCTCGAACACCGGGTCACCAGCCTGGTGAAGAAGCGTGACGGACTCTGGCACATCGGCATGCGACACGAGATCGGGGGCACCCCGATCGAGCTGACGGCGAGATTCGTCTTCGTGGGCGCGGGCGGCGCTGCGCTCACGCTGCTGCAGAAGTCCGGTATCCCCGAGATCCGGGGCTACGGCGGCTTCCCGATCAGCGGACTGTGGCTGCGCACCGACGATCCGACGATCGTCGCCAAGCACCAGGCGAAGGTCTACGGTAAAGCGGCCGTCGGCTCCCCGCCGATGTCGGTGCCGCACCTCGACACTCGCGTCGTCGACGGCAAGGCCAGCCTGCTGTTCGGCCCATACGCTGGCTTCACGCCGAAGTTCCTCAAGACCGGTTCGTGGTTCGACCTGTTCGCCTCGATCCGTCTGCATAACATCGGAACGATGCTCGGCGCGGGGCTGACGAACCTCTCGCTTGTCGGGTACCTGGTGGGTGAGCTGCTCGCCGGCAAGAAGAAGAAGCTCGAGGCGCTCCAGCAGTTCGCCCCGAAGGCGAAGATGGACGACTGGCGGCTCGAGACGGCGGGTCAGCGCGTGCAGATCATGAAGAGGGATGCCGGGGGCAAGCCGGTCATCCAGTTCGGCACCGAGGTGGTCAGCTCGGCCGACGGGTCGATCGCCGGGCTGCTCGGAGCTTCACCGGGAGCTTCGACGGCTGTGCCGATCATGCTCGACGTGCTCGCCAAGTGCTTCCCCTAGCAGCTCTCCAGCTGGAAGCCGAAGTTGAAGAAGATGGTCCCGAGCTACGGCACCCTGCTCGCCGATGACGAGGCGAAGGCCGCCAAGACGATGGCGCGCACCGCCAAGGCGCTGGAGATCTCCGCCTGATCTCAGCCGGACCCTTGCTGGTCGAGTAGGCGCGAAGCGCCGCGTTGCTGGTCGAGTAGGCGCGACGCGCCGTATCGAGACCGCCCCTACTGCCGCACCTTCTGCGGGTAGATCGTCTCGCCTCGCGTGAGCATCGCCACGAACTTCTCGATGCTGCGGGTTCGCGTCTCGGGCTTCTTCGCGTTGTGCAGCCGGAACAGGATCGCGTACCGGTTCCGGCTGCTCAGCGTCTCGAAGAACGCTGCCGCGACCGGTTCCGCCTCGAGTGCGGCGCGCAGTTCCTCGGGCACCTCGATGGTCTTCGAGCCCGCGTACGCGTCATCCCAGCGACCGTCGGCCTTCGCCCGCTCGACCTCGGCCAGGCCGGCCGGCTGCATCCGCCCCGACTCGATCAGCGCGGTCGCCTTCTCGCGGTTGATGGCCGACCAGATGCTGCGGCCCCGCCGCGGACCGAACCCCTGCAGGAAGTGGTGCTCGTCGAGCGACCACTTCTGACCGTCGATCCAGCCGACGCAGAGCGCTTCGTCGAGAGCCTCCGCGTAGCTGACGCTCGGGTGGTCGCCGCCCTTCTTGGCGACCGCCAGCCGGATGCCGTCACTCTCGCTGGCGTGAGCGGCAAGCCAGCGCTGCCTCTCGTCGGCGTCGGCGCACTGCACGATCGGCTTGGCGGCGGCGGCGGCGAGGACCATGCCCGAATGCTACTCGACTTGACGGACATTCGAACATGTGTTCTAGTAAGCAGATGCGGTGGAGCGGGCAGGAGATCGAGGTCGAGCAGGTCGA
>JALYHS010000055.1 GCA_030776385.1 Actinomycetota bacterium | reverse complement strand
ACGCGAGCGGACGGTGCCGTCCGCTCCTCATGAGGTGCGGACGACGTCGATCCGATGACGGTTTCCTACCGCGAGGCGAGTTCCAGCCAGGCGAGGTCGCCGGTGAAGCGGGACTGAGGTTTCATCGTCGTGTTGCTGCTCACCCACTCGAGCAGTGCTGCGTCCGCCCCCTTCGCGTGCTCCTCGGACTCCCACTGACTGATCGAGACCACGTGGGTGTCGTCGAACATGACCCCGTACGAGATGTATCCCGGCGTGCCGGTCACGATCGGGATCACGCCCGCGCGGGCCTTGGCCTCCAACTCGTCCTTGTCCTCGTTGTATGTGTAGACGACCACTCGTGCGTACATCACTGACTCCTTCGTCGCGACCCGCTTGCGGTCGAACAGGCATCTCGCCTGTCCGTGTGCGCAACGTAGCCCCGACCGGCATCGCCGGACAGAGGACTCCGACACCCCCCTGATACCCGCGGGGCGTCGCAGGAGACCCTGATACCCCGAGGGGCGTCGCAGGAGACGACTCGTCGACGATCGTTCATCCGTCGATGACGAAAGGACGGCCGGTGCGGTCCAGAGCGCGAGGGCGTGCCGGCTGCTCGCTCCGAGTACGTCGACCTTCGCGAACGGCAGGTCCGATGGCCGAGCGATCACGTTCACGATTGATTGCAGTGCCGGGTTCGTTGTCGGGGCGCACGAAGGCGGGGCACGGCGCGCCTCCAGGGGCTCCAGAGGAGGCTTCCGGGAGCCGTGCCGGGTCGTGCCCAGGCGGCTGGAGGGACTGCTTCCGGCCTGCGGAAGCAACCGGGTTGAGGTGTGGTCTGCCCGGGGAGTCCATGGCAACCTCGTGCCGCCTGGGGGGAACCGGCGATCGGGAACCGCCGCGAAGTCCTCCCTCCTCGGCTTACTGCCCGGTGCGGTCACGCCTCACGCTGCCCCCAGACCGCACCGTTCATCGTTCTTGCAACTTCAGGGTGGGCAGCGGCGCGTCGAGCCCCAGGGATGGGACGAGCGCAGGCGGACCCGCTGGAGCACGTCCACGTGAAGATCCTGACCAACACCCGTGCCGTTCTGTCCGGAGTGGCGGTCGCGGGAGTCGCCACCGCGGGGATGGCGCTCGGAGCGGCGCCCGCGAATGCCGCACCCACGAGCGTGTGGGACCGCGTGGCCGCGTGTGAGTCCGGTGGTAACTGGCACATCAACACCGGCAACGGCTACTACGGCGGCCTGCAGTTCAGCCTTGCCACCTGGCACGGCTACGGGGGAGGGGGCAACCCCGCCGACGCCAGCAAGTCGACGCAGATCGCGATCGCCGAGAAGGTCCTCGCAGGTCAGGGTTGGGGCGCATGGCCGGTCTGCTCGATCAAGGCGGGCGCGACCGGCTCGTCGAGCTCTGCCGGCAGGCCGTCGACCAGCGCGTCGACCTCCTCCACCACCTCCGCTTCGACGTCGCGCTCCTCGGGTTCGTCGGCGAGTCATCCCTCGTCCGCTTCGTCCGACACCGCGCACGTGTCGCGCGCTTCCGCACGAGCGCCGCGTCACGCGGCCGTCAAGTCGAACGCCTCCGCTTCTGCACGAGCGCCGCGTCACGCGGCGGTGCAGTTGTCGGGCAAGACCTACACCGTCACGTCGGGCGACACGCTGTCGACAATCGCGAAGGAGCTCGACGTCGCTGGCGGTTGGAAGCAGCTCTGGGCCGCGAACCCGGCGGTCGGTGACCCGGAGTTGATCTACGTCGGCCAGGAGCTGCAGATTCCGGCCCCCTCCCCGTCCTCGCCGAGCGCTGCGAGCAAGTCGAGTGCTGGAACCGTGTCGAGTGCTGCGGTCACGTCGACCGCTGCAGCCACCTCGCGCGCGAGTGCGGGGACCAAGTCGAGTGCGGTGACCGCGGCGGATTCGGGGGCCGGGTCGAGTGCTGGAGCCGCGTCGAGCGCTGCGAGCACGAACCTTCCCCCGAACCCCTCGCTGGCTGCCCGTGCCGTGGCGTTCGCTCGAGCACATATCGGGGACCCGTACGTCTTCGCCGGCGCAGGTCCGCACTCGTGGGACTGCTCCGGCCTCACGATGGCCGCCTACGCCTCCGTCGGGGTGGACATCGGCATCCACTCCGCAACCGCCCAGTACAACTACGCCAACAGCCAGGGACGCCTGGTGTCCTACGCGAACCGCCAGCCCGGCGACCTGCTCTTCTACACCGATGGTGGCGGTGTCATGTACCACGTCGCCATCTACTCCGGCAACGGGATGATGATCGAGGCCCCACACGCGGGCGTCAACGTTCGTGAGGTACCAGTCCGCACCAACCAGCTCGTCGGCCAGGTAGCCCGACGCACCGCCTGACCGGAGACCGGCGCGCGCGGGAGACAAGCGGGTGCTTGAGACGACGGCTGCGGTGCGGTCGTGTCAGCGCTTGCGCCACCGGCAATGACGCTGCGAGCGAAGGCGCGCAGGTCCTCTTCGCTGGTCACGCAGGCGGGACCTTCCGCGAGCAGGGACTGGGACGGTTCTCGTGGACGTGTCGGAAGCGGGTCGCCTCGGTGGGTTCAGTCGGAGGTGAATGCCCCGGTCTGTTTCCAGGACGGGCTGTTGATCTGTACTGACCACCAGCCGATCCCGGTCGTCCCTTTGGGGTGGCTGGTCTGGATGTCGAACGGATGTGCCGCTGCACTCTTCACCGTGATGGGCACGGCGACGGTGGCTCCGCAGGGCACGTCGGTGTCGGCCAAGATCGTGCTGCCTCCCCGAATCCGGATGTGCACCACATCGGTGTTGTTGCAGACGGCGTAGGCGACCCAGTCGCCTGTCCGCATCGTGCCGAGTTCGACCGAGCCTGGTGAGGCTCCGCCGCCCCACCCAGGCCGTTTCCGTCACGGAAGACCGTCTGCATCTGGTCGTACCAGGCGTTGAAGTCGGTGCCGGTCGACGACCGCCCTGTGCATGCGCTCAGCAACACCGTCACGAGTGACAGCAGTACGAACGCGAGCGGCCGCCTCATGGGGGAGGAAGCGTCGGGGACGCCCTGGGTCTGGGTCGTCCGTTGCCGCATGAAGAGAGCATGGGACGGCGGCCACCTGGATCGCCAGACCGGCGCGCGGCTGCGGTGTCGGAGTAGGCGCCCGAGTCCGGGATTCCGATGGACGAGGTTGGCGCTCGTTCGACGACGACGTCCTCGAACCCGCCGAGTACGAACGGGTCGAGCAGCTGTATCTGGACGCGCCGGCGGCGCTGCTCGGGGACGCCGGCGATCCGCGCCACAGAGCGTCGATCGGTAGTCGGGTCGGTTGAGCGGGCTCGCGCCCGGCTTTTCCTCTGGGTACAGCGAACGCGTGCGTACTCAGTTTCCGGCGAGGAATCCCATCCCGTGAGGACTGGCGAACCCGATGACGATCGGGCGAATGGTGGCTGGGTTGCCTGCTGTTATCGTCAGCGTTCCCACGAAGGCCGCGACGCCGGAATCGTTCGGCGTCGCGACATAGGTGTTTCCCTGATTGTTGGTGTCGCGGACCGCGTATACCGTGTTACCGGTCGTGTCGGACACGAGCAGTCGCCCCGACGACTTCGGGGTGATCACCGTGTCGTCCACCTGCGTACCGACGACCTGCTGAGTCACCACCTGGTTCGGGCCGGGGTTATGTATCGTCACCAGCGCGGTGCCCGCCTGGTTGTCCACCACCAGATCACCGGCAGCGCTGACGAACATCGAGTCCGGGTCGATCATGTTGAGCGTCGTCGTGCCGCCGTTACCGTCGCCGGCTTTCGCGTCGCCCGCCAGGATCGGCTTCACATTCGCGGTACCAGCGGCGTCGTCCAAGGTGACACTCACGACCGCCGGCTTCGTGTTCGTACCGTTCGGCGCCTTCGGGTTCGACGCGGACAGATAGACCGCCCCGTTCATGAAGGCGATGTCGTCGTACCCGCCGCCGTGGGACGTGGAGGCGAACTTGTAGACCTTCGACTTGCCGGAGGCGGGGTCGATCACCGTCAGTACCGGGTTGCCGTCCTCGTTGGACATGGCCCACAACACATGGTTGACGGGGTCCATGCGGAGGCCGTCACTGTGGCCCGACGCACTCCACTTCCCCTTGACCGCCCCGGACGCGTCGTAC
>JALYHS010000054.1 GCA_030776385.1 Actinomycetota bacterium | reverse complement strand
CTCATGACCACACCTCACCTGCGCCGCGAGGCTCGTCGCGGTGTGCCGGCGGTCGTGCGGGGTCATCGTCGGGACGCGCGCGCGGCGCACCACTGGGCTGAACCAGCCTCGACTCGACTCATCGGTGCGTGTGCATCCGAGCGTGTCCGCGAAGACGAGCACTTCTGCTGTCTTGCCCTGGCGCAGCCGAGCGAGTGGCACGGCGGGGCCGGCGGGGAAGGGCACGGAGGTGCACTTCCGGAGCGGGTGCACGCGTGTCGCGCCGTCGAGGGCTAGCGTCGAGCGCATTCCACAGGAGCGGGGTTCCAATGGCAATGGACGACGACTCGATCGTTGACCGAGCACAGCGGGTGCACCATAGTCTTGAAGGGACCGGCGATCCTTCGCGGGTCCAAGTCGCTGTCGGGGGTCCTTGTCCCGACTGCGGTGAACGAGTCGAGATCGTGATGCACCCCGACTCCTCGTCGTTCAGCTGCGGTTCGTGCAGCGGGACGTTCGCGATCCACTCCTGACCGGGTCGAACGCGCGATTTCTGCACGCGCCGGTTCGGCACGAGTCGGCTCCGGGTCACCCGTGGTAGGTGACGTGCCGATGACGGGGGCGCTGGCAGCGACGCCCCTCACCCTGTCGCTGAGACGTCTCGTTGGTCTGCAGCTGGGACGCCCTGGCATTGGGCCGCCTTCGACGCTCACTCGACAGAGATCGGGTCCGTCTGCCGGCGCTGAATGTGGTGTGTCCGCGGGCCCGGGTCACCGCTGCTTTCCGCACCTCCCGCTGACCTGCCCGCAGGAAGCCTCAGCGGCTGCTAGAAACGGCAGATGGTGATGCTCACGGCTCGGAGGGCGCTTCGCGTGGCAGCGCTCACGGTGGGCGCGGCCCTGACAGCCGCCGTCATCAGCTGCAGCTCGGTCCCTCCCATGGGCACCGTCGCAAAAAGCGTGCAGTCGCCGCCAGCGCACGGGCGCTTCGACTATCAGATCGGCGGCGTCTACCGTCCCGCGGCGACCGTGCAGATCGTCGACCGCGACCGCAGCCAGCACCCCGCGGCCCACACCTACGGCATCTGTTACATCAACGCCTTCCAAACACAGACAGACGAAGCAGCACTCTGGCAGCACCGCTCCACGCTGCTGCTCCACAGGAACGGGAGAGCCCTCACCGACCCCAACTGGCCCGGAGAGCACATCCTGGACATCGGCACCGCCGCGAAACGCAGAGCGATCGCGGCGATCGAGTACCGGTGGATCGACGGGTGCGCGAAGGCGGGATTCTCCGCCGTCGAGCCCGACAACCTGGACACCTATACGCGCTTCCCCGCCCTCACCCGGGCCGACGCGGTCACATTTGCGCGCCTGCTGGCTCGCCGTGCCCACGCCGACGGGCTTGCGATCGCCCAGAAGAACACCCCAGACCTGGACGGCGCCGCACGAACCAGGGTGGGCTTCGACTTCGCGATCGCGGAGGAATGCCAGGTCTACGACGAATGCGCCAAGTACACGAAGATCTACGGCACGCACGTCATCGAGATCGAGTACACCGATCAGCCCAAGCGGTTCTACACCGAAGCGTGCCGGGCACAAGGAAAGCGGATATCGGTGATCCGGCGCGACCGGCAAGTCGTCGCCAAGGGCCAGCCGGGCTACTCCTACGAATCCTGCTGACCGCTCAGCACGGCTGCAGAACCGCCCCCGAGCGCGCAGCGGTAGAAGGAGACTGCCCGCGGTGATGGCGCCCGGTCGCGCCAAGAAGGCTGCTGGCACGGTGTTGCGTTTCGTCATACGCTTCGGCTAGACCGCGGCCCGCCCCGAAGGCCAGCGGTCGGGCTCGGCCCAGCGACGTCGCCGGACTGGGATGTGTCTCACGATGGAGTGAAGAATTGTCCGAACCGCGAACCCCGGCATGCGTCCAGCTGACGGGACCTGGGCTGGAGCGCCAGATTGCGCGCGTCAGTCGGAGCCGGGGCGCGAGCGGCTCGACCCCGGCCCCGGGTGGGCCGTCCGGATGGTAGAGGCTCCGCTCCCCGTCGACGAGTCTCAGCGCGTGGCAGCGTTACAGGCCCTGAAGATCCTCGACTCGCCCCGTGAGGAGCGGTTCGATCGGATCACGCGGACAGCGTCGCGACTCTTCGACGTACCGATCGCCCTCGTCAGCCTGGTCGATGCGAATCGGCAGTGGTTCAAGTCCTGTCTCGGTCTGGACCTGGTGCAAACCGATCGAAGCGCATCCTTCTGCGCGCACGCACTGCTCGAAGACGGGCCGCTGGTCATCGCGGATACTCACGCGGATCCGCGGTTCGCGGACAATCCGCTTGTCACCGGGGCCCCGCACGTGCGGTTCTACGCCGGCCATCCGTTGAGCACGCCTGCCGGCTACAAGATGGGCACCCTGTGTCTGATCGACCGGGAGCCTCGGAGTTTCGGCTCCAGTGAACTGGCTGCGTTGAAGGATCTCGCATCGTGGGCTGAAAGCGAATTGAACGGTCAGGAGGTCAGTCGGGCGCTGGAGATACAGAGGCGCTCGGAGGCGCAGGTGCGAGCGGTCCTCAACGCGACCAGCGAAGCCATCGCGCTGCTCGGGCCGGACGGCGCTCTGCGCTCGATCAATCGCAGGTTCACCAGCATGTTCGGACTCGAGCCTGAGGACGTGCTCGGGCGGGACCTCGAGCTGCTCGAGGACAGCTCTCGGATCATCTTCGGCGACCCGGACATGTTCCGGCGGCTCGCCGCTGAGGCGACAGCGGCGATGCCACAGCCCTATACCGCGAGTTGCACCCAGGTGCATCCGTCAGCACGACAGCTGTCCGTCTATTCCACGCGCGTGCAGGTGCCGGATGAGGCGGCGCCCGGCCTGATGTTGGTGTTCCGCGATGTCACGCGGGAGCACGAGGTCGACCGCATGAAGTCGGAGTTCGTGTCTCTGGTCTCCCATGAACTGCGGACGCCGCTGACATCGGTCAAGGGGTACGTCGACCTGCTGCTCGACGGCGATGCAGGTGAACTGACAGAGGATCAGCAGGATCTGCTGCGCGTCGTGCAGAGCAACGCCGACCGGCTCGTCGCCTTGATCAACGACCTGCTCGACGTCTCCCGGATCGAGTCAGGGACCATGCAGCTGCGGAGAACCACCGTCGATCTGCGTGCGCTCGTCGATGCGGTCGTCCGGTCGCTCCGGCCCGCCCTCGAGGCCAAGAACCAACAGCTCGACGTCGCGTTCCCCTCGCCGTTTCCTTCGGTCTCGGTCGATCCGGACCGCCTGACGCAGGTGCTCACCAACCTCGTGTCGAACGCGCACAAGTACACGCCCGACGGCGGAACCATAGCCGTGAGGGTCCGCTTCAGCGGCGCTGTTCTGACGCTCGAGGTCTCCGACAACGGCATCGGGATCTCGCCGGAGGATCGAGGTCGACTGTTCTCGCGCTTCTTCCGCAGCGCGGATCCCGCAGCGCACGCTGTCGGCGGTACCGGCCTGGGCCTCGTGATCACCCGTTCGTTGGTCGAGCTGCACGGCGGAACGATCGACGTGACGAGCACTCACGGCATCGGCTCGACATTCACCGTGACGTTGCCATCGGTCGCGGGCTCTTCCTCGGCGGCGGAACCGACTGTGTCGAGCGTCGCGGGGCGCGTCCTGATCGTCGAGGACGAACCCGACATCGCGGGACTGCTGTGCCGTTACCTCGAGCGCGCGGGATACGCAGTCCTGGTCGCCAGCACGGTTGCGCAAGCCCTCACGCTGGCGCGCACCGGCTCACCTGACCTGATCACGCTGGATCTCGTGCTGCCGGACGGCGATGGTTTCGCGGTTCTCGAGGCGCTGAAGAACGACCCGACGACCGCGGGCATCCCCGTGCTCGTGGTGTCGGCGATGGACGAGAGCGGTCCTGCTCGGCTGCTCGGCGCCGTGGACTACCTGCGCAAACCCGTAGAGGAGACGAAGCTTCTTCAGCGGATCGGTCAGCACGCGCTGCAGGGTCGGGCGCGATCCGTCTTGGTCGCCGACGACGACTCGGACGCTCGTTCGTTGCTGAAGCGCTTCCTCGAACGGGAGGGGCTGACGGTGCTCGAGGCTGCGGACGGAGATGAGGCGGTCGAACAGGCCCGGCGACATCACCCCGATCTTGCGCTCATCGACATCCGGATGCCGAAGACGGACGGAATCGGAGCGCTCCGTCGGCTGCGGGCGGATCCGGCGACCCGAGACCTCCACGTGATCATGATGACGGCGAGCGGCACCCCATCCGACTCGACCAAGACCGAGCTCTGGGAACTTGGGGCAAGCCTGCTTGGGGGCAGGTCGTGCACGGCCGAACAGCTGGCCGAGACCATCGCCGAGAGCTTTCGCGCCAGCTCGCCGGTGCGCCCGGTGCTGACGTGATCGATCTGTGGATGGTGCTGACGCCGGAGATGGCCGACGGTGCCGGTGAAGCCCGAAGGAGGCAGCGATGACGGTTCGGGTGCTCGTCATGGAGGACGAAGCCGACATACGACGGCTCATCGAGATCAAGTTGAAAGCCGCGGGATTCGACGTGACCGCTGTCGGTGACGGCGAGACCGGGTACCAGCGTGCCGTTGCGGATCGACCCGACAT
>JALYHS010000053.1 GCA_030776385.1 Actinomycetota bacterium | reverse complement strand
TGCCCACGTCAGTCCTGGCGAACACTCGAAGCGGACGCGGTGTGGCCTTCCAACTCGAGCACAACGGGGCCTGGCGCTGGGAGCTCGACGCGCTCCGCGACGGCGCGAACGCGCTCGCGGTCATCCTGAACGGCCCGACCGACCTCGACCACCAGTGGACGCACCGGCTGGCTCCCGGCGAGCGTTTCTCGAGCATCCCGGTGTCTGTCGCCGTCTCGTCGGACGGGCACCAGGGCGCCCTCGCCGCGCTCACCCATCAGCGTCGCGCCATCCGTCGCTCGAACACGGCAGACGCCGAGACCGCGATCGTCTTCAACGACTACATGAACACGCTCATGGGCGATCCGACCACCGAGAAGCTTCTCCCGCTGATCGACGCGGCCGCGAAGGTGGGCGCCGAATACTTCTGCATCGACGCCGGGTGGTACGACGACGGCGGCGCGTGGTGGGGCAGCGTGGGGGAGTGGCAGCCGTCGACGCTGCGATTCCCGGATGGCGGACTCGTTCGAGTGCTCGACCACATCCGAGAGCGTGGCATGCTGCCAGGGCTCTGGCTGGAGCCCGAAGTCGTGGGCGTGCACAGCCCGATCGCGCACGTGCTTCCGGATGCCGCGTTCCTGCAGCGATTCGGGATGCGGGTCGTCGAGCACGACCGGTACTTCCTCGACCTGCGGCACCCGGCGGCGATCGCGCACCTCGACTCGGTCGTCGACCGGCTCGTCGATGAGTACGGCGCGCGTTTCTTCAAACTGGACTACAACGTGACGCCCGGCGCCGGCACCGACCGGAATGCGCTGAGCGCCGGCGACGGCCTGCTCGAGCACAATCGCGCGCACCTGCGATGGATCGATCGGATGGTGGCGCGGCATCCGGAGGTGATCTTCGAGAACTGCGCGTCGGGCGCGATGCGCCTGGACTACGCGATGATGTCGCGGCTCGACCTGCAGTCGACCTCCGACCAACAGGATTTCCGACTCTCCGCCGCGATCTCCGCATCCGCGCCCGCCTCCCTCCTCCCGGAACAGGCGGCGAACTGGGCGTATCCGCAGCCCGGCATGCCGCCGGAGGAGCTGGCGTTCGCCCTGGTTAACGGGCTCGCCGGCCGGCTCTACCTGTCGGGACGCCTGGACGGGATGTCCGACGCAGAAACTGCACTCGTGACCGAGGCCGTGGATGCCTTCCGCTCGATTCGAGGTGAGTTGCGTCGCAGCGTCCCCTTCTGGCCGCTCGGCCTCCCGGGCTGGCGAGACGAGGTCCTGGCGGTCGGTTTTGCGGCCCCGGAGGCGAGCTATCTCGCGATCTGGAACCGCGGGGATGCGACCGAGATCGCCCTGCCGCTGCCGCACCTGGCTGGAGCCGAGCTCACGATCTCGACCGTGTTCCCGCGGGAGCTTCCGGAGTGGCCGACGGCCTGGACCGCCGACGGAACGATGCGCGGGCAGGCCGCGACGGGCTACGCGGCACGGCTGTTCCGTCTCGAGCGAACTAGCTCAGCACGTCCTTCGTCGTGAATCGGCCGATCGCGAGCCCGCCGAAAACCACGATGTAGCCCAGCTGCAGCAGGGCGTTGTGACCATAGGAGTCCCACGAGATGGGATTCCGGAGCAGGTCGCCGAAACCGAACCACTGGTCGGTGAAGAGCCAGGGGTGCACCGCCGAGAGCTGCGGCAGAGCATCCGCGATCTGGGAGGCGGCCGCCAGCACGATGGTGGCGGCCATCGCACCGACCGGCACGGTGGTGAGGGTGGAGATGAAGGTGCCGATCGCGGCGAACCCCAGCAGCGACATGCTGACGTAGCCGATCATCAGCAGCGCCCGGATCGCGAAGTCACCGGCCCCGATTGTGTCTCCCGAGAGCAGGGTGACCGGGCCGATCGGGAAGAGCAGGGCTCCGATTCCCACTCCCACGACCACGATCACAGCGGACGCGGCGATCGAGAAGATGGCGGCGCCGACGTACTTGACGGCGAGGAGGCGCAGCCGACCGGCCGGGGCGACGAGGAGGTAGCGGAGGGTCCCGAGGCTGGCTTCTCCCGCGATGGTGTCGCCGGCGACCACGCCCACCGTGAGGGGCAGGAAGAGCGGGATCGATACGGTCAGCGCCGTGAAGCCGACAAACAGACCGTTCTGGGTGATGTCGCCCAGAAAGGCGGGCCCACGGCCGGAGGAGCCCGCCGAGGTGACTCGAACGGCGATCGCGATCAGGATCGGCACCAGCGCGAGCGCACCGAGCATGGCGATGGTCCGTCGGCGTCTAAAGAGAGTCGCGAGCTCCGAGCCGAGCAGCGCGAAGGGCCGGCCGCCCCTCGACTCAGCC
>JALYHS010000052.1 GCA_030776385.1 Actinomycetota bacterium | reverse complement strand
CCGACATCGCCGAGCGTCGCCGACATCAGGAGGAACTGCGCACGCGGGAGCAGCAGCAGGGGTACCTGCCACGCCCATCCGCGCTGGGGGTCCGCGTAGTAGTGGAACTCGTCCATGACGACCACGTCGGCCGGGGCGGTGGCCCCGTGCCGCAGCGCCAGATTCGCCAGAATCTCGGCCGTGCAACAGATGATCGGAGCATCCGGGTTCACGCTCGAATCGCCGGTGACCATGCCAACGTTCTCGGGCCCGAACGCCTCGACCAGTTGGAAGAACTTCTCGCTGACCAGGGCTTTGATCGGCGCGGTGTACCAGCTGCGCTGCCCCTGGGCGAGCGCGATCCCGTGTGCGGCGAGCGCGACGAGCGACTTGCCGGTGCCGGTCGGCGTCGACAGCACGAGGTGCCTGCCGAGCACCAGCTCGAGCACCGCCTCCTCCTGCGCCGGGTACAGTCGGATGCCACGCTCGCGCACCCAGTCGTCGAAGATGCCGACGAAGTCGTCCGGGTCGAATGGCTGCCCGGCGCGGGGATCGGGCAGCCGGTCGGAGAGCACGGGTCCGAGTCTGCCCTACCGAGCCGTCGACGCCGGTCCGGGGAGTCGACGCCGGTCCGAGCCTTCGAACCACCGGCTCGAACTCCGAACTACCGATTCGAGGTACGGCTCCGAACCCTTGGTCCTCACGAAGGTGGACGCCTGCGCCGTCGGACTGTACCCCGGTCTCTCGATTTTGAGCCCCTGTTGGGGTCCCGCCAAGCAGTACCCGAGAGTACCTCCTTCGGAATACGATTCAGTGGGATCAAACGGCCGTCAAGGCCCCGGAAGAATATGGAGCGGGTGTGGCTGAAGACGACGTCCGCGTTCCAGCAGGCTGGTATCCGGATCCACTCGGGCTCCCGCAGCTGCGCTGGTGGGACAACCACGCCTGGACCGAGCACATTTCGGACGCGCGTCAGCCCATGACCGCAAGCGAAACCGTCACGACGAAGCTGGCGTACGCCGACGACGAGCCGGTCGACGAGCGGCCGTTCGAGGAGCGCGCGTTCGACGGCGCATACGCCAGCGAAGCGGACCAGGACCTCAGCCGTCGCGAACGTCGCGAACGCGAACGCCTCGCCGAAGCGGATGACGACGACCTCGAGCCGATCTCGGCCGCGGCCGCCTTCGCCGATCCGGTCCGATCGCTCGAAGCCCCCGAGCGCGACCAGCTCTCGGTGGACGAGCCATCACCGGCCGTCAGACTCGCGGCGAGCGGCCAGCTCGAGGACGCGCCGACGAGCATGGCTTTCGAACTGGACACGCGCTTCGACGACCTGCTCGGCGAGTCCGCCATTCCGCGTTCCGCCTTCGCGCACATCGGCGAATCCGCCGCCTCCTTCGTGCCCGACTTCCCGATCGAGCCACAGCCACAGCAGCAGCCTCAACAGCAGTGGTCGGTCGCCGACGTCCCTCCCCAGCGCTTCCTGACCGAGGTGGCGACAAACACCGGTCCAGCCTGGGTCATGACCCTCCTGCCGGTCTACATCCTCATCGTGGGCCTGCTGATGCTGCTCTCGGGCTCCGCGGCCCCGACCTCGTCCGTGCTGCTCACCGCCATCTTCGGGATCCCATATGTCGCGGGGATCGTGCTCGCGATCCTGGACTACCGCGGGCTCAAGGCTGCCGGGATCGAGCGGCCCGCAAGCTGGGCCTGGTCGTTCCTGAGTGTCCTCGTCTACCTGATCGCCCGACTCACACGCACCGCACGAGAATCCGGAAGCGGATTCGGTCCGATGCTCACATTCCTGGTGCTCGGGATCGTGCTGGTCGCCGCCAACCTGGCCGTCCCGGGGCTCGTCATTCAGCTCTCGCCCCAGACCTTCTCGCATCAGGCAGAGGTGTCGATCGCCCAGAGCGCATCGATCCTGGGAACCAAACTGACGGCGAAATGCCCGGCGATGCCGCCGCTGATTCCGCAGCAGGCCTTCATCTGCCAGGCGCACAAGCCGGGTGGCGCGACATACGACGTCAAGGTCAGCCTGCAGCGTTCGAACGGCTGGATCGACTGGCGCGTGGACGACTGGGGCGTCTTGTCGCCAACCGGCTGAGCAGTGCACGACATACCCCGAACGGGGTCGTGATCGAGCGGGGGGCCGCTCGTAGACTGCCAAGTAACGTCAACGCTTAGGAGGGATGCGGGTGACTGATCAAGCAACGCGCGTCGTTCCGGCGGGCTGGTACCAGGACCCTGCTCTGTCCGAGCAGGTGCGCTGGTGGAACGGCCTGGCGTGGACCGAGCACGTGCGCGAGAAGCCGACAGTGGCTCCGTCGCCCGCGAGCACGATCATCGTGACCGCGAGCTCGACGTCCACGGTGGCGATGACGGACGTGGCCGGCGCGGCGACGGCTGAGATCACCGCCTCCGAGACCATGGCCGACCGCATCGCGGCGGCACGTGAGCTGGAGCGCCAGTTCGGCGTCGGTACCTCCGAGAACGAGGTCATCACCGGAGCGACGGCGCTCGGCTTCGGCGGCGGCGCCCAGCAGGACACTGCCCGGCAGGACACAGCCAAGCCGTCGGCAGCCCCGCAGTCGGCGAACGTCGCGTCGAACAATCCGGCCGCCCAGCGTGCCGCCGCCGAACAGAACGCGACAGGCCGACGCCGCGCCGGAGTCAGCGCCCCGCGAAGTGCCACCGGATCGGCGTGGCTCATCGCGCTCACCCCCGTCCTCACCCTGCTCACCGGGATCGCCGCCGCCTACGTGTTCTTCTACGTGGCCGAGACGCCGGTCGTCTTCGTTCTCGCCTTCCTGCTTCCCTATCTGCTCGTGTTCCTCTGGGCGCTGAGCGACAGGCGCGCGCTGAAATCCCGTGAGTTCCGTTCGCCGAGTCCTCTGTGGGCCTTCCTCGGGGGCATCGGCTACCTGATCGCCCGACGAGTGAAGGTCGCCGGGGCCGGCCCGCTGGCGATGTTCCTGGTCGCCGGGGCGCTCGTGCTCGCGATTCCCGCCGCGGCATATGCCACCGGCGAGGTGCGTCGGCTGTCATACGCGTTGACCATCCAGAACACGATCACCAGTGACTACCTGTCCGCCGGTCGAGCCGTCACGATCAACTGCCCGCCGTTCGTCGACACGACCAGGCCGGGAACCCTTTTCGCCTGCACCGCGACGTTCTCAACGGGAGTGACGAAGTCGGTGCCGGTGAGCATCGACGGCACCGCCGGTCAGTTCAGCTACCAGATGGCATTCTGACGGGATGTCCTGATGGGAAGACACGTCAACGCGGATGCCGAGCTCGACGAGCATCCCGACGTGACGCGCGAGCGACTGCTGCACGGCACCGTCGCGCCTCCGGAGCACTCGCAGCAGGGGCATCCGCTGCAGGCTCAGTCCTTCATCTCGCCCGACACGCACATCGGATCCGGCTCCGAGGTCGCAGCGGGAACACCGGATGCCGCGGCATCCCCCGCGCACCCGGACTCGCTCGTCCAGCACGGGCTCGTCGGCGACGGGCACGAGCTGGAATAGCCGCACCGTTGGCCCTCGGCCGTCGAAACAGTGACCCCGAAGTGGGGACTCACCCGCGATTCCGGGCCTCACTAGGCTGCGAAGTGGAGCTGCTGGGAACCCGACTCAGACGCCCAATGGAGGGGGGACCTCACAATGTCATACTCGAATGACGCCCCTGCCGCAGCCTGGTATCCGGACCCGCAAACGTCCGGACAGGTGCGCTGGTGGGATGGACAGAACTGGACAGAACACGTCTCGAAGCCCGCTGCCGAGGTGGCCGCGTCCGTCGCTGAGGTTGCCGCTGCCGCGCCGGTTGGTGC
>JALYHS010000051.1 GCA_030776385.1 Actinomycetota bacterium | reverse complement strand
CCAGCGACCATGCCGCCGGGCGCGCCACCGGTAGCCGCGGCTCCGGGAGCGGTTTGGGGAGAATTCGCGCGACGCACCAGCGCGGACAGGTCGACCGCGCCGCGCAGGCTCGGCCCAGGGGGAACGTTGCTCACGCAGACAATCCTTTCATCACCCACGTGAGCTCGCTCGCCAGTTCGAGGACGGGCGTCACGGCACCTCGCTCGCGGAGACCAGTCCCTGGGCGAAGCCGAGCAACTGGATCTTCGCGTCCGGCTTGATCACCGGCGGTACGTAGAAGAGCAGCTGCAGACCGTAGGTCGCGGTGATGCCCTTGACGGTCTGCGACTTGCCCGAGAGCGCCTTGATCGACCCGGTGGGGTTGATCGCGGCTCCGGCCTCCGTCGGCGTCACCGTCTCGGTGTCGGCGAGATTCACGGCGACGATCTGACCCGAATCGTTGGTTCCGAAGGCGATCACCTCACCCGGTCCCGCCGCGTTCGTGTACGCGACGGTCGCGGTCGTCGGCAGGTCGGCCTTCTGCTTCTGTTTGAAGTCGAAACCGACCGCGGTGCGCAGCTTGTCGCCGGTCGCCGAGAAGAACACGTTCTGCTTGCTGGCGTCGCCCTCGATCAGGATCGAACCGTAGGCGGCCGCTAGCGACGAAGGAGGCAGGATGCCCAGCTTGTTGTCGTTCGGCAGGATCGGGGCCCCGAGCTCGGCGGGCGCAACGGCAGGAACAGTGAGCTCGAGCGTCATCAGGTACTCGACCTTGTAATTGTCGCGCGGCGCCTTCTGCACCAGCATCATCGCGACAGGGGCCGACTTGCTGTCCGCCGGGTCCTGGATGACCGCGAAGACGCTTCTCGGCCACGTGTCGCTCTGCTGCGGCAGCGCGATCTTGACCTCGCCGTGCGGGAGCGCCGGAAGCGCCGGCACGGTGTTGTCGGCCGCGCGGATCGAGTAGTTCGCGGTGCGCAGCTGCAGGGCAGGGCCATCGAGTCGGGTCGCGGCGAGCGTCGGATCCCCCTTCGCGTCTGCCAGGGTGACCGTCTGGATCACCTGGGCCACGATGTGCTTGAGCTGCGGCTCCGTGACTGCCACGGCCTGCAGCTCGGCCGCACCGGGAACGGTCGAGGTGCTGCTGGGCGTCGCGGTGGTACTCGTGCCGGTCGCAGGATCGAAAGCCGTGCATCCGGCCAGAGCCAGCGTTCCGCTCAGGATCACGGCGGTGGCGACGAAGTTGCGACGACGCCCCTTCCCAGCGGCGAGCGCCGGCTGAGTTCCCGTGCGACCGCGTTTCAGCTGCGGCGGCTTCGGATTGCGCGGCAGGCGCGGCTGCTTGCGACGCGGGCCGCGACGGCGGCGGGCGTGGATGAGCGCCCACAGGAACGCGAACAGGCCGAGCAGCAGCGCACCGATCCCCCCGATGATCAGCGGTCCGGACCACGGTGCCGAGTTGTCAAGCGGCCAGGTGACCTCCACCCGGCTCGGAGCCGCGTGAGTGCCATCGGACATGATGATCACCGTCGCGGTATCGGGGACATTGATGCGGCGGGTCAGTTGCGACGTGCCGCTGTACTCCTGGTCCCACAGGTCGGAGCCGACCGGAGACGGCGCCGTTGACTCGCTACCGGCGACGAGTTTGCTGGTCAGCGCCTGATTCTTTGCGTCGAAGGTGACCCTGTTGTACTCGGTCTTGCCCACCCAGGCCGTGACGTCAGCGGTGCGCCCGTCGGCGATGAAGACGGTCGAACCGCCGGAGACGGTCAGCCCTTGCGTCCCCTCGAAGCTGTGCAGGGTGGCCCCGTCGATCAGGGTGATGGGGGCGTCGCCGGAGCTGGTCACGCTCGTCGAGAAGGACGAAGGACCGGCCAGGATGGTGCGCTGTGCGATGCCGTAGCCGATGGACACGAAGGCCAGCAGGAACAGCACGATCGCAATCACGAATCGCAAAGAATGAACTCCTCTTCTCGTGCTGCCGCGGCGGCCGGGGGCCGTGCCGCGACCCGAACCGGCAAGCGGGCCGGAGCGGGCACCCGGCGGACAGGGGCGCCGGGGCAGCAGACAAAGACACACCAGGCTACCGGATGCGTCGACCAACCCCTGCGCGACGCCCTGGGAGAACTCTGCGAGTGCACTGAGCGAGTGGCTCCTCCGACGCGTTCCGACGGGATGGTCAGTTCGGGCCCGACGGCTACACTCGGAGGGTTCCCCGCGCCCGAATCCGGGCCGGACAACGAGGATTTTCCAGCCAAGGAGTGAGCTGTGGCGGCAGACGACGCGGGCTTCGGCACCGAACTGCGTGGATACAAGAAGGAAGAAGTCGACTCGGCGGTCAACGAACTCCGACGCGATCTCATCAAGGCGAACGCCGACAAGGCGGAGCAGTCGAAGGAGCTCAAGCGGCTCCAGGCGGTCGCCGAAGATCTCCAGGCCGAGCTCGACGAGGTCGGCAGCCCCACGTATTCGGGCCTCGGCACGAAGCTCGAGAACACTCTCCGCGTCGCCGAAGAACAGTCGACCCGTCTGATCAGTCAGGCCGACATCGACGCCGAGAAGCTGCGGGCCGGTGTCGCCGCCGAGGTGCAGCGGCAGCGGGATGACGCGGCCGACTACGCGGACAAGCTGCTGGGCGACGCTCGGTACGAGGTCGAGCAGATCAGTTCCGGCGCGCGGGATGAGGCGGAATCCGTCGTCGCCCGAGCGGCCGCTGAGGCGGAGACGCTCACCAACGACGCGCTGCGCGAGGCCGCCGCCATCCGCGGATCAGTCGCCACCGAGGTCGCCGAAGCCCGCGCAGGCGGCAAGCGCGAGGTCGCCGCGCTGCGCGCCGAGGCCGAGCGCGAGATCGCGGAGCTCAAGATCGTCGCCCAACGCGAGGTCGCCGAGGCCCGCGAAGCCGCCGCCGAGTTGGCGCGCGACACCGAGCGCAATCGCGCCGAGTTCGAGGCCGAGAACACGCGCAGGCGCGCCGAACTCGAGCACGACCTCGAGGAGGGCCGCACGAACCTGGCCCGCGAGACCGAGGATGCCAGGCTCGAGCTCCACAACGACACCGTCGCCGCCAACGCGGCGCTCGACGCCGACACCGAGAAGGCCCGGGCGGAACTTGCGGCGAAGACCCAGCAGGCCGATGCCGAGCACACCGCCAAGGTCGCGAAGTGGAAGTCCGAGCGCGAAGCCACGACGAAGAAGGCGAAAGCCGAGCTCGCCGCGGAGCTCGCGCAGGAGCGTGCCACCCTCGACGCGGAGCTGACGACCAAGCGAACCGCCCTCGAATCCGAGATCACCACTCGGCTCAGCGAGCTCGAGTCGGACATCTCGACGCGTCGCGCAGCGCTCGAGTCCGACATCGCCAGCGGCAGAGCGGCGCTGGAAGCCGAGATCGTCGGGGGCAAGGCATCCCTCGAAGCCGAGATCGCCGCCGCTCGCGCGACACT
>JALYHS010000050.1 GCA_030776385.1 Actinomycetota bacterium | reverse complement strand
TCTCTGGGCCGCTCCCGGCCGACGGCCGCGGCATGTGCTCGTGGGCGGCGAGTTCGTGGTGCGCGACTACGAGCTGGTCAACGCCGACGAGCGCGAGCTCGTCGCGCGGCTGAACGAGCGCCTGGCGCGCACCCCGCCCCGCTGATCGCGCCCAGGTCCGCTGATCGAGCCTGTCGAGATCCCACCCTCGCTGATCGAGCCTGTCGAAATCCCACCCTCGCTGATCGAGCCTGTCGAGATCACTCGGAGTCCCTGCACGCGCTCAACCCTGGCAAGTCGCCGAGTCGTCCCTCGATCAAGGCGATCCTTTTCGCCCTACCCCACCCCTGCACCTGCTTCTCCCGGGCGAACGCCTCGTCGATACGCGCAAACTCCTCGACGTAGACGAGACGCACGGGACGCCGCCGCGTTGTGTAGGCGGCGCCCTCGCCCGCATTGTGCTGCGCGACGCGGCGCTCGAGATCCCAGGTGCTTCCGACGTAGAAGCTGCGATCCGAACACTCGAGGATGTAGGTGTAAGACATCTCGCGATGATGACCGTTGCATGGCGATGATCGTGCGAGATCGCAATGAGTTGTGGATGACGGGTCTCGACAAGCTCGACCAACGGACCGAACGGGTCTCGACACGCTCGACCAACGGACCTGACGGGTCTCGACACGCTCGACCAACGGACCGAACGAATCAGCGGGACGGCAGCGTGAAGCGGTCGATCTCGCGCAGCGCGGACACCGCGAGTTCGATCGACGACGCGAAGCCGCGCGCGCCCGCCTCTGCGTTCGCTCCCGTCGGGTCGCCGATCACGCCGCTCGGCCCGAAGTCGTTGCTGATCCAGCCGAACGACACCGGCTTGGCGTTGAAGCCGATCTGCTCGAAGCCGGCCATGTACTCGGGCACGTTGCGCTCGAACAGCGTCTCGTCGACGAGGTCGGGGCGCAGGTGCATGATCGCCGAGGTTTCCGCGTATCCACCGTGGATGCCCTGGCCGAACTCGTCCGGTTCCCCCTCCGACCCGATACCTGCCGCGATGCGCAGGGCGGGCATGGTGAACGTCTGGAGGCCGAACATCCGTCTCAGTTGCCGGTTCGCGACCTGCAGCAGGGCGACGTTGCCGCCGTGGCCGTTCATGAACACGATCTTGTTCGCCGGTGTGGTCGCGACCGAGCGGCCGATGTCTTCCAGAACCGACATCAGAGTGGATGCGCTGAGCCAGAGGGTGCCGGGCGCCCAGTAATGCTCGTCCGACTTGCCCACCGAGAGGGTCGGCAGCTGCCAGAGATCGAGTCCAGCGGCGACGCCGGCCTCGACGGCGGCGGTCGCGGCGGACTCCGCCATGAGCGCGTCGGTGATCAGCGGCAGGTGCGGCCCGTGATGCTCGATCGCCCCGATCGGCACGATGAGGATCGACGCATCGGTGAGCGTGGTGGAGACGGCGGGGCCGCTCAACTCGGCGAACTTGCGACGTGCCACGGGGGCTGCCTTTCTCTGGGGCGGGATCTCGACCGGCTCGATCAGCGATGTCGTGACGGCGCCCCCGGGGCCGACCAGCCGTAGCTGACCGGTACCGAGGGCGCCGAAGGTGCTACTGAACTACTTGAGGCCGATCGAGGTATCGATGAACTCGTTGGTGTACAGGTCACTGGCCTTCAGCTTGGGATCGATTGCCGTCCCCAGCTTGGTGTAGATGGCCGACGCCGTGGCGAAGAACTTGTCCATACGTGCCTTGTCGAAGTCGCCGATGGTCGAGTTCGTTCCGTTGCTGACCAGCTTGTCGTCGATCATCGTCTTGCGGCTGTAGTCCGCGACTCCGGGGCTGTAGACCCAGCCGGTGTTGTAGTCCTTGACGAGGGTCTGGATGAGCGCGTCAGCCGCGGTCGGGTCGGCGAAGTAGTCGACCTCCTCCTGCTGCAGCACCGGGGTCAGCGCCTTGAGGCAGGGGGTCAGCTTCGTGAAGTCCGCGGTGCGGACCGCCATCGAGGACTGGTACGGGTCCCACCCGGTCGACGAGACGAGTGCGTAGTCGACCTTCTTGTTCCAGGCCGGGACCTCGTGCTCGTAGATGTACGGCTCCGCAGAGGCGAATCCCTGCTGGACGTCCTTGCCGCCGGCGGCCACGAAGTTCGCGGGGGTGCCGTCGTAGCTGGAGTCCTGCTCGGCCTTCGTCATGTAGCCGGCATCCGTCAGATAGTCGATGTAGGCCGAACCGGCGAAGAAGCGCCAGACACCGCCCGTCTTCGCCAGGGCGACTCCGAGCTGCTTGATGGTCTTGACGTCGGGGTAGGTCTTGGGGTCCCACATGACCATGATCGGGCTCTCGTCGAGCGGAGCGAAGAAGGACTTCGTCGGCGTCTTGGCCGAGTTGGCGATCTGGTCATCCGTCGTGATGTAGCCCATGGTGATGCTGGTGTCTGTGTACATCTGAGCAGCGACACCCGAGTACCCGATCGCCGGACCACCGGCGCGGACCTCGACCTTGATCCCGGTCGACTTTCCCTTCAGCTCGAGCGTTCCGGAGACCGACTTCTTGTTGGAGTCGATGACCGCGTCCTTGCCGAGCATCTCGTAGAGGTGACCGTGCTCCGACTCGGGGTTCCAGTCGGTCTGGATGACGACGGTGGCCGGACAGACCTTCGACAGGTCGACCGTGGCGCTCGCGGCCGATGCGGTGGTACCGGCAGTCGTGGTGCCTGCGCAGGCTGCCAGACTGGCGGCGAGCGCGAGGGCGGCGGTCACGGCCACCGCGCGGCGGATCTTGTGCATGTGTCTCTCTTTCATCGGGAGTGCGGTGCAGGAGGGTCGGTGCAAAGGATGGTGCGGAATGGTGGTGCTGACTGTGTGGTGCGGTGCTGAGCTGCGGGGGTGAGCTGAAGGGACGCGCGTCGGGTCAGTTGGCCGCGTCGTACCACTTGCCGACGGCGAGTTTGCCGATCAGACCGAAGATGAAGAACATGACGACGCCGAGCAGCGCGGAGGCGAGAATGGCGGCGAAAAGCTGCGGGGCCGACAGCAGCCGGGTGTAGACAGCCATCAGGGATCCGATGCCGGGCGTCCCTCGCTGGAAGAAGAAGTCGCCAACGATCGCGCCGACCACCGCGAGCCCGGCCGAGGTGCGCAGACCGAGGAACATCGACGGCAACGCCGCGGGGAACTGCAGCTTCAGCAGCACGGTCAGCTTCGATGCTCGCTGGAGTTGGAACAGCTCGCGCTGCGACTTCTCGACCGACTGCAGACCGAACAGCGTGTTCGCGACCATCGGGAAGAGGGCGATCATGACGCAGACGATCACCCGCGCGTTGAACTCGTAGCCGAACCAGACGCCGATCAGCGGAACCAGCGCGAGGATCGGGATGCACTGCAGAATCACCGCGTACGGGTACGTGGAGCGCTGCACCCATCGCGCCATCGACATGGCCGTCGCCCAGACGATGCCGATCGCCGCTGCGATCGCCAGACCGGTGATGGCGACGACCGTCGTGCGGAGCACGGCCGCCAGAATGTCAGCGCCGCTCTGGCTCAGGAACCCATCGGTGATGACCTGGTCGGGGCGGGGCAGCAGGAAGTTCTTGCCGGTTCCGAGGATCGCGTTGGCCGCGTACCAGGCGGCGATCACGACGATGAAGACCGCGAGTGGCGGGAGGGCGGCGCGGATGCCGCGAGCGATCCGCTGCCCGGGCGTCCTCACCGCTCTGCGGGAGACGGGCATCTCCGCGACGTCGATCGCCGATTCGTGCTGGGACTCGACGGCGGCCTGCTCGACTAAGTACTGCGTTTCGGTTGCGGTCATCAGTGGTGCCCTTCTCTCAGAGCGTGCGAAACCTCGCCGACGAGTTCCGCGAACTCGGCCGTGAAGCGGATATCGGGGTCCCGTGGCATCGAAAACGGGACGTCGAAGGTGTTGACGATCTTGCCGGGGCGACCCGACATCACGACGACCTTCGTGGAGAGGTACACGGCCTCGGAGACGGAATGCGTGATGAACATCCCGGCGAAGCCCTCGCGGACGAAGAGCTGAATCAGCTCGTCGTTGAGACGCTCGCGGGTGATCTCGTCGAGCGCGCCGAACGGCTCGTCGAAGAGGAACAGTTCGGGATCCAGCGTCAGCGACCGGGCCAGCGACGCGCGCATCTTCATGCCGCCCGAGAGCTGCTTGGGCAGGTTCTTCTCGAACCCGGTGAGACCGACAAGGTCGATCGCCGCCTTGGCCTTCTCGCGACGTTCCTTCTTCGGCCGCTTGTTGAGCTCGGCCAGCAGCTCGACGTTGCGCTGCACGTCGCGCCAAGCCAGCAGCGTCGCATCCTGGAACACGTAGCCGATGCGATCCGTGGTGACCGTCGCGGTGCCCTCGCTTGCGGTCTCGAGACCGGAGGCGATCCGCAGGAGCGTGGACTTGCCGCATCCGGACGGCCCGACGACGGTGACGAACTCACCGCGGCTGACCGTGATGTCGACACCGGAAAGAGCAACTGTGCCGTTGGGGAACTTCATCGCCACGTTGCGGAAATCCACGAGCGGCGCGTCTGCCCCGGCTTGCATCGGGCTCGGAGCGGGTGCAGTCATCGCCATGGCGAGCTCGCTTTCCAAAGGGGGAACTGCCTCAGCGCCGGGGCAATGTTGATGGAACTAACAATCTCGAAGGTACGACCGCCGTATTTCGCGGATGTGTCGCGGGCGTAACAACCGCTGGTCGAGCGTGTCGAGACCTTCCGAGTGGATCTCGACAGGCTCGATCAACGACGGCGTGGATCTCGACAGGCTCGATCAGCGACGCATCTCAGTGCGGGTGACCGTACTTCGCGGCGAGCGGTTCCAGCGCCTCGCGCACCTTCGCCGAGGCCTCGCCGGCCAGCCGATTCGTTGACACACCATCCTGGCTGACGAGTTCGCCGCCCACGTAGACCCGCTTCAGGTTGCGCAGGCCGCAGGCGAGGACGTAGCTGCGCACCGGATGCCACAGCGGACCGATATCGGGGGCACTCGGGTCGACGACCACGAAGTCGGCGTACTTGCCGACCTCGAGCGACCCGATCCGGTCATCGACTCCGAGAAGCTTCGCGGAACCGAGTGTGTGCAGCCGCAGCACCGTCTCGGGCATCATCGACAACGGGTCACCGGTCTTGGCGCGGAGCATGAACATCCCCATCCGCATGTTCTGCCACGGATCGGCCACGTCGGTGCAGGCCTGGTCGTCGAGGCCCATGCCCACCGTCATACCGAGGGCCAGCATTTCGGGGATCTCGGCCACGCCGCTCGCGAGCCGACCGTTGCTGCCCGGCTGCCACGACATCCCGGCACCGCTCTCGGCGGTCTCACGAATGATCTCGGGCGTGGTCTGGATGAAGTGGCCGAAGATCATGCCGGGCCCCAAGGCTCCCGCATCCCGGTAGAGCGCGAACTTGGAGCGCTGCAGGTCTGCGGCTTCGCGCGTCTCGAGGAAGTGCGCCTGGTTGATCAGCCCGAAGCGGGTCATTGCCTCCACCTCGAGTTCGGCGGCGTTGGCGCGGTTCGACCATTGCACGCTGCCCGTCACCGCTCCCCCGAGCGACAGTGCTGGGTCGACGGTGGCGCTGTGCGCGAGGATCACGCCGAGACGGTCGAGCACCTCGTCGTCGGAACCGACCGCGTCATCCATCGGGGTGGAGTTGACGAAGCGCAGCCCGGCGTCGACTTTCGCGTCGATCTGGCGAGTCTGGTATTCGGGCGGCCGCAGCTCGCCGACGACTTGGCGCTGGCCATCCACCATCTCCTCCCACGGGATGCGCGGGTCGGTGAAGTCGTACGCGGCCGTCACGCCCGCGCCGAGGAAGTCGAGGGAGCCGTGCAGGGTGGTCCAGTAGATGTCCTGCGGGGTGGCGTGCCGGATCAGCCCGAGCATCGAGTCGCACCAGCCGTAGAGGGTCTCGGCGACCCCGAGTCCGCGGCTGCCGCTGGTGAAGAGGTGGCTGTGCGCCGAGACGAAACCGGGGGCGACGAAGGCGCCGTGCACGTCGAGAGTCTCCACGCGGGTCGAGCTTGTCGAGACCGGGTGACGTGGGGTCTCGACAGGCTCGACCAGCGGATGGGGCTCGACCAGCGGATGGGGCTCGACCAGCGATGCGAGAGCTGCGGGAGGCGGGTCTCCTGCGGCCAGCGCGGCGATCCGACCGTCGACCACGAGCATCCAGCCGTGCTCGATATAGCCGGGGTCGTCTGTGCCCGCCGGCACGGTGATCAGGCGGGCGTTGATGACGAGGAGAGCGGTGATGGCGGTGCCTTTCAGAGATCCAGAACGAGGCGCGGGCAGGCCGCGCGCGAGACGCAGATGAACATCACGTCGCCGCGTGCGCGCTCCTGCGGGGTGAGGATCGAGTCGCGGTGGTCGATGTCGCCCTCGATCACGGGCGTCTCGCAGGTGCCGCATGTTCCCTCGTGGCAGCTCGAGAGCACGAAGACGCCCTCCTCCTCGACGACGTCCAGGATGCTGCGATCCGGCGGCACCGTCAGGGTGAGCCCGCTCATCGCGAGCTCCACCTCGAACGGCTCCTGCCAGACCGGCGGGGTGAGGGTCTCCGCCTCGAAGCGTTCGGTGTGGAAATCGAGCCTGGCTGCGGTGGCAGCGGCCTCGACCGCGTCGATGAAGCTGGCCGGCCCGCAGCAGTAGACGTGGGAGCCGGGGATCGCACCCGCGAACAGGGAGCCGAGGTCGACCCGGCCGTCGCTCTCGCTCACGTGGGTGACCAGTCGCTCGCCGTGGACCTCCTCCAACTCGGAGAGGAATGCCATCCGGCCCTCGTGCCCCGAGTAGTGGAACTGATAGTCGAGGTTTCGGGCGGCGGCCTCAGCCACCATCGGGAGGAGCGGGGTGACGCCGATGCCGGCGGCGAGGAAGAAGACGGGCACGTCCGGCTCGGGCTCGAAGTGGAAGTGGGTGCGCGGTCCGGCGAGCCGCAGGCTCTGTCCCTCCTTGAGCTCGTCGCACATCCACTTCGACCCGCCGCGGGCATCCGCCTCCCGAAGCACGCCGAGGCGCCAGGTGTCGGATCCCGGCACGCCGCAGAGCGAGTACTGACGGATGAGGCCGGACGGCTGGAGCACGTCGACGTGGGCGCCGGGCGTCCAGACGGGCAGCGGGGTGTCGCCGCGGGCGGTCAGTTCGAAGACGACGATGCCCTCCGTGGAGGTGTCGCGGCGGCTGACGATCGCGTCGACATCGGAGGCCATGGGGCGGTTCATGCGGGGGTCACGGTTTGTCGGATCACGGTTGGTCTCGTCACAGTCACAGTCGGGCCGGGTGTTCTTTCACGATCAGGAGACGGAAGGCTCCGCCGTCGGAGGAGCGGAGTCGGTGGGCGGTTCCCCCGCCCAAGTAGATCGCGTCGCCGGGGGCGAAACGCAGCGGGGTGCGGCCGCCGAGGTCGACCTCGATGCGACCGTCGAGCACATACATCCACTCATCTTCGTCGTGAACGAAGCTGTCGCCGTACTCGACATTCTCGCCGTGGTACTCCATCGGATGAAATGCGCGCGCCCCCTCGACGAG
>JALYHS010000049.1 GCA_030776385.1 Actinomycetota bacterium | reverse complement strand
CGCCCACGTCGATCGCGCGATCGACGCCGGTGAAGGCGGTGTGGACGGATGCCGCGAGCTGGGTCATCGCGATGTCCAGGTTGCGCGCCAGGATGTTGCCGGTGCCCGCGGGCAGCAGAGCCATCGGAACGCCGGATCCGCGCAGGCCCTCGGCGACCGCCCGCACCGTGCCGTCGCCACCGGCGGCGAGCACGACATCCGCTCCCTGCTCGATTGCCTGGCGCGCTTGGCGGCCGCCGATGTCCTCGACCGTGGTTGACAGCCAGAGACTGTCTTCCCAGCCCGCCTCCTTCTGCGCCTTGGAGACCGCGCGTTTCAGCTTGGGAAGGTCGACCTTGGTCGGGTTGTAGACGATGGCGGCCCGGTGACGGGAGGGTTCTGGGGCGACCATGGGTTCAGGCTAGTGGGGCCACCTTCCGTAGAATGGCCGGGTGATCGACCCGCAACTCCTCCGCGAGAACCCCGATGTCGTGCGGAAGTCGCAGGAACTGCGCGGGTCCTCGGTGACGCTGGTCGATGACGCGCTCGCCGCCGATATCGCCCGCCGTGGAGCGATCGCGGCCTTCGAATCAGACCGGGCCGAGCAGAACGCGTTCGGCAAGCTCGTCGCCGCGGCGCCGAAGGACGAGAAGTCGGCGCTGGTAGCGCAGGCGCAGGACCTGGCGGGACGCGTGAAGGCGGGGCAGATGCGGGTTGCGGATGCCGAGGCCGAGTTCACCCGGGTCGTCGGCAGCATCCAGAACATCGTCATCGACGGCGTGCCCGCAGGTGGCGAGGACGACTTCGTCACACTCAAGCACGTCGGCGAGAAGCCGAGCTTTGACCCGGAGCTGTTCCCGAACGGACCGCGCGACCATCTTGCGATCGGCGAGTTGCTCGACGCGATCGACATGCAGCGCGGTGCGAAGGTCAGCGGCGCGCGCTTCTCCTTCCTCAAGGGCGTCGGTGCTCGCCTCGAGCTCGCCCTCATCCAGCTGGGGCTGCAGCGAGCACTGGAGGCCGGGTTCGTCCCGCTGATCACGCCCACGCTGGTGCGCCCGGAGATCATGGCGGGCACCGGGTTTCTCGGTCAGCACGCCGACGAGATCTACTACCTGCCCGCCGACGACCTGTACCTCACCGGTACCAGCGAGGTCGCGCTCGCCGGCTACCACCAGGGCGAGATCATCGACGTGTCGAACGGCCCGATCCGCTACGCGGGCATCTCGACCTGCTACCGGCGCGAGGCGGGCTCCGCCGGCAAGGACACCCGGGGCATCATCCGGGTTCACCAGTTCCAGAAGCTCGAGATGTTCACCTACATCGACCCCGCGGATGCCGCAGACGAGCACGAGCGCCTTCTCGCGCTGCAGGAGGGCATGCTGCAGTCGCTCGGCCTCAGCTATCGGGTGATCGATACCGCCGCCGGCGATCTCGGATCCAGCGCCGCGCGCAAGTACGACGTGGAGGCCTGGGTGCCGACGCAGGACGCATACCGCGAGCTCACGTCCACCTCGAACTGCACCACGTATCAGGCGCGGCGTCTCGACATCCGCCACCGCACCGAGTCGGGCAGGACGGCACCGGTGGCGACCCTGAACGGGACGCTGGCGACGACTCGCTGGATCGTCGCGATTCTCGAAACCCACCAGCGGCCCGACGGCTCGGTCATCGTGCCGGAGGCGTTGCGCCCTGTGCTCGGTCTCGACGTGCTCGACCCGGCCTCGTGACAGGGCCGTGGATCGTCGCTCTTGACGTCGACGGCACGGTGCTCCGCGAAGACGGCTCGCTCGGTGATGACACCCTGCGCGAGATTCAGCGCGTCGCAGGCCTCGGCCATCACGTCATGCTCTCGACCGGCAGATCGGTGTCGATGACGCTCCCGATTCTGGATCGCCTCGACCTGGTCTCGGCCTACGTGGTCTGCGCGAACGGCGCGATCGTGCTCGGACGCGACGAGTCAGCGCCGCTCGGTTACTCGCCCGCCTTCGTCGAGACCTTCGATCCGACGGAGGTGCTCACCCGGGTGCGGGGGCACCTCGAGGGGGCGAGCTATGCGGTCGAAGACGCCGACGGCGTGTTCCGCTTCACGGGGACGTTCCCGGACGGTGCGCTGGCGGCATCCCGTCAGAAGGTCAGCTTCGACGAGCTGCTGCACGTTCAGGCGACTCGCGTCGTCGTCATTTCACCGGATCACGCGATCGACGACTTCCTCTCGGTGGTCGAGCGGATGGGCCTGCACAAGGTCAGCTACAACGTCGGCTGGACAGCGTGGCTCGACATCGCGCCCGAGGGTGTCAACAAGGCGACCGGCCTCGAACAGGTGCGCAAGTCACTCGGCATCCCCCGGGAGCGCGTGCTGGTCATGGGCGACGGTCGCAACGACATCGACATGCTGCAGTGGGCTGTCGACGGCGGCGGAATCGGAATCGCGATGGGCCAGGCGCCCGACGAGGTCACGACCGCCGGGAACGAGTCGACAGCATCCGATCTGGAGGACGGCGTCGCCGTGGCCCTTGCAAGGCACTTCCCCGCCTGACGGCACGCCGCTTCCAGGGTTGACAGGGGGGTATCCGTTACACTCGGCTTTCGGTCACCCTGGAGGGCTGTCCGAGCGGCCGATGGAGCCAGTCTTGAAAACTGGTGAGCAGTGATGTTCCGTGGGTTCGAATCCCACGCCCTCCGCTTTGCGAAGGAAAGGCGTCCGACATGACCAACTCGAACGGGCGCTCCGCAGCTTCCAGCCCCGTGCGCCATGGGCGGCTCAAGAGGTCCCACGGATGGGCATTCGTCGCGCAGCTCGCGGCCCTCGTCGTCGTCGTCATCGTCGTCTCCGCAGGCACAGTCGCCGGAGTAGTGGCGTACGGCTTCACGCACGAGATCACTGCCAACTCGGTCGACATTCACAGCGGCCAGAAGGTCGCTGTTCCTCCAGGAATCGCCGCATATCCGGGTGGCTTCAACGTGCTAATGGTCGGAAGCGATACGGGTGTGGGTCAGGGCGACCTCGGCAAGGGGCGCGGCAGCGCGGCCCTGAACGACGTCACGATCCTGGTGCACGTTTCGGCCGATCACACCTTCGCCACCGCGATCAGTTTTCCGCGCGACATGGTGCTTCCGCATCCGAAATGCGCTCAGGGTGGATCGGCCGCGGGGCTCCCGCTGAACACCGCCTTGTCGTACGGCGGATTGGCGTGCGTCGTCACGGTCATCGAATCATTCACCGGACTTCCGATTCAGTTCGCCGGCCTGATCACATTCGACGGCGTGATCGCGGTGTCCGATGCGATCGGCGGAGTTGACGTGTGCGTGATCGGCGACTTCCACGACACCGGAACGGGCCTGGACCTGCCTGCGGGGACCAGCACTCTATCGGGAGGCACGGCGCTGGAGTTTCTCCGTTCCCGTCACGGCGTCGGTGATGGAAGCGACCTTTCGCGCATCAGCTCGCAGCAGGTCTACCTATCATCGATGGTACGCAAGCTCGAGGCGGCTGGAACTCTCAGCAATCCGGTGACCGTCTACCAGATTGCCACCGCCGCCCTCGCGAATATGCAGTTGTCGACGAGCCTCGACTCGGTGACCACCATGCTGTCGCTCGCTGCAGCGTTGAAGAGCATTCCCACCGATCGCATCGTCTTGACGCAGTACCCGGGTTCCACGGGAGGGTCAGGAATCTTCGCAGGCAAGGTGCAACCAAATACCACCCTGGGTGGTCAGTTGATCGCCCTGGTCAAAGCGGACCAACCCTTCGCCCTGGGGACGTCTGGGCAGAACCGCGGCACGATTGTATCGGCAGCGCCGACAGCTGCCGCATCGCCGAGCGGCAGCGCTACGCCGACCCTGCCGGGCAGTTCGACGTCGACGGCGCCCACTGTCATCAACGGCCTGATCGGCCAGTCCGCCGCGCAGCAGAGCTGTTCCAAGTCGAGGCCGATTTCCGATCAGTAGCGCAACGGGGATGAGGTGGAGGGAGCGAATTCGGACACGGAATGGCCCCTCTCGGTTCTCAGGATCGACATGCAACCATCGTTTACACTCCTAACGACCGCCTGGTCCGAGCGGCTCAAGCGGCCGACCAACTCAGATTCGGCGGTTTGCTCGTTGAAGCTCAGGTTGGGACTCTGACCGCCGCCTTGTGCCAGGGAGCCAGACGGCATCGAACATAAGAGCTGACCACTCGACTAGACAAGAACGAGGTGTCCCGATGAGCGAACTCCGCGACCGTTCGAACCGTGCCCCGAAGGTCTCAGGTGTGGCCCGCCACGGACGGCTGAAGAAGTCGGCCGCATGGAAGACCGCGCTAGGCCTCATCGGCGGCACGGTCGTCGTCGCGCTGGTTGCCGGCGTCTCGATCGCCGGGATCGCGGCCGCTCAGCTGCAGTCCAATATCAAGACCACGAAGATCGCAGCGGACACCCAGGGGCCGCCGCCGAACATCGCCTCGTTCGTGGGGGGGTTCAACATCTTGCTGGTCGGGAGCGACACCCGAGCCGGGCAAGGCGGCATCGGCGGCACCGTCGCGCAGGACGCGGGTGCGCTCAACGACGTCACGATGCTGATGCACGTCGCCCAGGACCAGAAGAGCGCCACCGTGGTCAGCATCCCTCGGGACATGGTGGTTCCGTACCCCAAGTGCCCGTCGGGCAATGCGGCGGCGGGGCTTCCTCTCAACAACTCGCTGTCCTACGGCGGACTCGCCTGTACGGTCCTCGTTGTTCAGCAACTCACCGGTTTGACGATCCAGTTCGCCGGGCTGATCACCTTCCAGGGCGTCATCGCGATGTCGGACGCCGTCGGCGGCGTCGACGTGTGCGTCGCCGGAGCGATCCACGACCCCTACACGGGCCTCGACCTTCCCTCCGCCGGCTCATACAACCTGCGGGGCGCGACCGCTCTCGCGTTCCTTCGCAGTCGTCACGGTGTCGGGGACGGTAGCGACCTGGGTCGCATCGGATCGCAACAGGTCTATCTTTCGGCGCTGGTTCGCAAAATCAAGAGCAGCGACACCCTCACCAACCTGGGCAAGCTTTACGCTATCGCGCAGGCGGCCACGCAAAACATCACCCTCAGCGAGAACTTCACCCACCTTGACACCCTGGTGTCGGTGGCTCTCGTGCTCAAAGACATCCCGCTTGAGAACATCGTTTTCGTGCAGTATCCCGGCAAGACCGGGGGGACTGGCATCTACGCCGGCAAGGTGCAGCCCCAGACCGCGGTGGCAAATGCTCTCTTCGCGGCAATTAAGGCGGACCAACCGATCGGACTGGACTCCAACTCCCTTTCGGGAGCTCACAACGGATCGACAACCGATCCAAGCGCTCCCGCGGCCACCGCCACGCCGACGCCCACCTCGGCAGGGACCGCGAAAGCCACGCTTCCGGCCGACAACCCTTCCTCTGCGCCCGCGGCCGTGATCCCGGGGCTCATGGGCCAGTCGGCAGCGACGTACACCTGCTCGCAACCCTTCAAGGGCTGACCCCGCGTTGGATGAATGAGGTGCGCATCCGGCTATGATTATCGAGGCAGCATCGGGAGACGTCGCATAGTCCGGTCGAGTGCACCACCCTGCTAAGGTGGAGAACCCTCACGGGTTCCGAGGGTTCAAATCCCTCCGTCTCCGCGTCTAAAAACCCTTGAAATCCCTGAGATTTCGGGGGTTTTTCGACGTTCGAAGAGCCCATCCCCCACAAAGACCCCACAGCCGATTTGGCGGACGCGTGATCCAGCATCCGCTGGATACCCTTGACATTCGCTCCGCCGAGATCGGCTGCGACGCGGCGGGGTGGCGCAGATCGTGCAAGGTCATCGGGGGAATCTGCGCCTCGCGGAGAGCGGTCGGGCCCGGGGCCGCACGGCGTTGCCTGACGGCACGGGCACTCACGTCACGGGTCGGTGCGATCCGAGGTTTGGATGGTTACACGGCCTTGCTGCCACAGCCGCACCGCGACGACGCGTGGGTTCGAGAGTTCATCGCTCTCGAGACCGAGTGCCGCGTAGAGCCGGGAGAGCATTGTCTCTGCGGCGCGGATACTGGTTCCACGGTGTTCCGCGATCGAACGGGTAGAAGCGCCGTCGGCGAGCATCCGCAGCACGTTCGCTTGGGCAGCCGTGAGCGGCAAGGTGCCCGTGAGCGGAGATTCCGCCGACGCGGGCGCGCCGGAGATCGCTCGCATCACGGCATCCCCCAGGTCCTCGACGCGTTTCATTTGCGTCTTCACCAAGTAGATGACGTCAGGTGGCAGGGAGCCAGCGTCCTCGATGGCGAGTTCGGGCGATTGGTGCGCGGTGAGCACCACGAGACCCACCCAGGGGAACTCGTCGTGCACCCGGTTCAACAGCGCGGCAGCAGACTCGCCAGGGCCGAAGTTGAGGTCACTCACCAGGGCGTGGGGTGCCTCCCTCGCAATGAGATCCCAAGCTTCGGCTGTCGTCAGAGCTGTCGCGACCGCAAATCCTTGGGCTCGGAGCCCGTCGCTCACCAGAGACGTGATGAATGCATCATCGTCGACCACGACGACCTTGAGTTTCGCCGCACCGGCACGATCCTCCTGACCACTCACCGGCCGGTTCCCCGATCAGGATGCAGAGCCTCAGCGAGAGCGCGGAGCAGCTCCGTCGTCGTGTATGGCTTGGCGAGGAATGACCGGACGCCGGAGTCCTTGGCTCGCGCGACTCCGCCGTTCGCATTCAGGCCGCTGGCCGCAATCACGGGGATCGATGGATGGTTCCGCATCAGGTAGGACGCCGTGGCGGCACCATCCATCACCGGCATCGCCATGTCCGTGAGCACCAATTCGACGTCTCCGCGGCCCGACTCGATGAACTCGATCGCCTCGGCACCGTTGCTCGCCACCGCCGTCGTGTACCCGTAGGCATCGAGAGTCTGACGGGTGAGGACCCGGATGGCGGCCTCGTCGTCAACGATCAGCACGAGTTGCCCGTTCCCGCGCGGCAGTTCTTCCAGCAGATCGGTGATCGCCGACTCGTCTGCCACTCGTCCTTGGACGTCGGCCCGCAAGTGCAGGCGGAAGATCGACCCGTGGCCCGGCTCACTGTAGGCCTGCATGTAGCCACCGTGGCCTCGGATGATGGCGATCGATGTCGACAGCCCGAGTCCAGTGCCGGAGCCGGTCTCTTTGGTGGTGAAGAAGGGCTCGAAAATCTTGCTGAGCACGTCAGGGGTCATGCCGATCCCGTTGTCTTCCACCTCGACCTGAACGTAGTCCCCGGGCGATGCCAGATGGCTGACCGAGGTGTGGTTCTCGAGGAGTGTGATGTTCTGAGCCCGAATGACGATGGTGCCGCCGTCAGGCATGGCATCGCGGGCATTGGTGATCAGGTTCAGCAGCACTTGCAGCAACTGGGTCGGATCGCCGCTGGTCGGCCAGAGATCCTCGGCCAGTTCGAAACGCAAGCCGATGTTGGCCGGGAGCGTCTCGATTCGAAGCGATTCGATCTCCGCGAAGACGTCGGCGATTTCGACCGGTACTCGCCGACCGTTCGCCCCACTGGCGAAGGAGAGCACCTGTCGGATCATGTCGGCGCCACGCTTCACCGCCAGTTCCGTGGATCGGAGGATCTCCAAGCGCCCCGGGTCGGTCTCGCCCGGGGTCAGAAGTTGGACGGCCATCAGAATGGGTGTGAGTACGTTGTTGAGGTCGTGGGCGATTCCGCTCGCCAGAGTCCCGAGGCTCTCCATCCGTTGGGTGCGCAGATCCAGTTCCTCGCGTCGCCGTTTCTCGGTGATGTCGGTGTTGACCGAGAACACCGACTCCGGCTGGCCCTGGTCGTCTCGTACCAGGGTCCAGCTGCTCTCGACTTCGAGTCGCGAGCCCGACTTGTCGATTTGGCGCAGCTCGCCCGACCACTGCCCGTCGCGCAAGGTGGACTGGATGGCCCGGTCGAACTGCTCCGGCTCCGCGTAGAGCACGTCACGCGCCTTTCGACCGAGTACCTCCGCGCTGGACCAGCCGTAGATGCGAGATGCCGCGGCATTCCAGTAGCGGATCGTGCTGTCGAGCTCTCGCACGATGATCGCGTCCCGGGCATTGTCGAGGAGAGCGCTTTGCGCAGCCACCTGAGCGTTTCGGGCAATGAGCTGTTGTCGAACGGCTTCGGATTCCGTCACATCGCGGAGGTAGACCGCCAGCCCGTCGCCGGTGGGGTATGCCGTCCCTTCCAGCCACAGCTGCATGGGCGCGTAGAAGTCGCGCACGGTGACGGTCCGCTTCTCGCGGAGCGCCCGGTGGTAGCCGATGGAGAACTCGGTGGCGGCCGCACGAGGGAAGACGTCCCAGACGTCTCTGTCGAGGGCATCTTCTGCTCGAGTGCCGAGCAGGTGCTCAGCGCGGGGATTGAGGTAGGTGATGACCCACTCGTTGTCCACGAAGATCAGTGCGTCGCTGATCGAGGCGAGAACCTGCGAGAGTCGCAGCTCGGCCCGGCGCCCGATGTCGCGCTCGGTGACGTCGACGGCGGCCCCCTGGATGGCGATGATCGCTCCCGCGTCGCCACGAACTGCCTCGCCCACTAGGCGAAAGCGACGCGTGGTGCCCTGCGCGTCGATGACGTTGGTCTCCAGGTCGAAGGGTGCGCCCGTCCCCTCGCACAGTGCGATCTGCGCCGCAACTCGCATTCCATCGGGGGACGATGCCGGAATCAATTCGTCACGGGGCGGCGGTGTCTGATCCGGCTGGAATCCCAGGAGGGCGTAGATCTCATCGGACCAGGTTGACTCGGATCTCACCAAGTCGATCCGCCAGCCTCCGAACCGCGCCAACCGGCCCGCGGTCCGAAGTAGTCTCTGGGTCCTTTCCTCGTCGGCAACAGCGTTCTCGAGGCGCCCGACATCCTTGGCCATCCCGAAGACAGCCAGGGTCTTGCCGTCGTGGACGAAAGGCACATGGGTGATCTGGCTTCGGACGATCGTGCCGTCGGCGCGGACACCGGAAGCGATGTACTGACGCCGATGCCCCTCAGCGGCCGCCTCGAACTCCGCAACGGCGAGTTCGATGTCGTCGCTTCGGAGGAAATCGCGAAAGCGCATCGTCGTGAGCTGCTCGGACGAGTACCCGCCGCGGGCCACCATCGGGGGATTTCCGATCACGAATCGACCGTCCGGTGTGAAGACGAAAATACCGTCCGGATGCCCGTCGAACAGCGTGGCGAATCCCTCACGACGAAGCAGATTTCGCAGTTCATCGAGGTTCACGATGCGGGCTCCCCGTCGCGATGGAATGCGGAGACCTCCAGCAGCCGGTCGACGGCGCCGAGAAACACCGGCAGTTCGATCGGCTTCGTCAGACGTTCGACATCGTCGGGAAGGTTGTTATCGAGTCGGCCACCACTGATCACTAGCAGGGGAACTCGTCGATGCGCACGAAGACC
>JALYHS010000048.1 GCA_030776385.1 Actinomycetota bacterium | reverse complement strand
ACGAGCTGCTCGAGGGGCAGCATCCGGATGCGGGTGACCAACGCCGCGCGTCGTGGCACGCCGACCTCGTGCTCGGCCAGGTCGAGGTGGTCGCGCCCGACCCGATCGATGGTGCCGTGCATCCGCTCCCCGGAGGCGGTGCTCAGCTCGAGCGCGGCCCGACGCCGGCAGAGATCGCGCAGCACGAAACTCAGCCCCAGTCGCGCCGAGAGGTGGACAGGGGCTTCGGATGCGTCCTCCCCGTCGACGCTGCGCCCCAGTTGCCCGAGCGTCGGGAGCACGCTGGCGATTCCGCCGAGTGGCACCAGACAGGACCCGCGCCGCGGTCCGCGCAAATCGCCGACCAGCCAGTCCCGCCCGATCGAGCCGACGGCGACGCTCAGCAGCTGACCGTCGCGCAGATCGAGGCGCAGCTCCTCGCCAGGGCCGCCGGCGCCCGCGCCAAGTCGCGTCATGGCGAGAAGCCGATCGCGCAGGGTGAGACGTCCGAGGCGCAGCCGCTCCTCCTCGGCGAGGAGGTCGACGTCTTCGGCGCCGAGTTCCTGCTCGAGCTGGCTCTCCAGATCGTCGAAGAGGTCGTCCCAGCGCATGCGCGAACGCTAGCCACCCCAGGCCGTGCGAATCGAGGTTATCCACAGGGTAGTTCTGCCCATCGACAAAAACGAAAAATGCGTGGTTTGTTATGCGCACCCCCAGACAGGGACGAACCCTCAGACGACTCCGAGGCCCCCATGAGCTCAGCACTGAACGTCACCCGAGTGGCACCCCATCTCGACAGCACTGCCGACGACCACGCTGTCCGCGGCCGGCCGGCAGGCGAACGGTCCGTGCGCGACCGGCTCGCGAACGATCGGCCCGCGAACGATGACGCCGCCTTCGACGGCACGGCGGCGCGTGCGCTGCATCCGCGCTTCGACTCCGACGACTACTTCGGCCACCAACCGTCGTCGACCTCGTCGCTCCCCGATCCGGCGCCACTTCTCGAGAATCTGACGCGATGCGTCGTCGAGATTCTGGCGGGCGCCCGCGAGCTCGAACAGATCAGTCGCTGGCTCAGCGACGACGTCTACCGCCACCTGCTCGCGCGAGTCATCATCTCGGCCCGCGCGCGCGACGCGAAAGGCCAGGCGATCGTGCGACCCGCCTTCACGATCGGGTCCACGACGGTGTGCGAACCGCGGGATGGCGTGGTCGAGGCGGTGGTCATTGTGCGCGGCCGAGCGCGCGCCCGCGCGGTGGCGATCCGGCTCGAAGGCCTCGACCGCCGGTGGCGGGCGACGGCCATCCATGTGCTGTAGAGCCGGACTCACGGTGGATCGGCTCGTGAATCACCAGCCGTTCGAGATTGAGGCTGCCGCATTCTCTTGGAGATGTCGGCGGTTCGGCATAAACTAAGCGCACTTACCAGTTAGGAGGCTCCTCCCATGTGGACCACCCATTTCACCGCCGACACCGCCGCCGCTCCCGCCGCCGTCTGGGACGCGTTGCGCGCCCTGCACAGCGGGACCGCGCTCGGCCCGAACTCCGACTCCTTCAAGCTGCACGGCCCGTTCGCGGTTGGAACGCACATCACCGTGACGCCGCAGGGCCAGGACTCGATGGATTCCGTGATCACCGAACTCGAGTCGAATGCGGTCTACGCGGATCAGACCGAGTTCGGCGGCCTCGTGTTAACCTTCCGACACGAACTCCTCCCGTCGGCCGATGGCGGAACGCTCGTCACGCACACGCTGGAGATCTCCGGCGAGAACGCCGACCAGGTCGGCCCCGAACTCGGCCCGCAGATCAGCGGCGATTTCCCGGTCGCGATGGCGGAACTGCTGGCGGCAGCCGAGAAGGGTATCCGTGTCTGACGGGACGCTCGGCTCGCGATTCGCCTCCGCCGACGACAGCCCGGGGCTCGCCCTCTGGCACGTGACCAACCGCTGGCAGGCGGTCATGCGATCCGCGCTCGCACCTCACGACCTCACCCACGTACAGTACGTGCTGCTCGCCACACTGGTCTGGCATCTGGCGCACGAACAGGATGCCGTGCTCACCCAGGTCGACCTCGCCGCCCTCGCTGCGACTGACGTGATGATGACGTCGCAGGTGCTCCGCGCCCTGGAGGGCAAGGGTCTCATCGAGCGCGCCCGGCATCCGGATGACGGCAGAGCACGGGTTCTCCGGCCCACCGCGGCCGGGATCGTGGCGGCGCAGCGGGCCACGGGTGACGTCGAGCGGGCGGACGCGGAGTACTTCGATGCCCTTGCTGATCCAACGCGATTCCGCTCCGAGCTCGCCCGCTTGATCGCCGACCGAGCGTCGAGATGAGCGCAAACCCGCTCGCCGCCGCGTCGAGGCGTCGAAGTGGAGCGTCAATGCGGTGGCACCGCGGTCACGATGCGTCCCCTACCAGCCCTCGGTGCCCGGGTCTCCCTTGAACGGACCGACGATCCGCGAGGTGATCCACCCGCCGTAGAAGCCGCCCGCCTGCGCCTCGACCAGCTCGCCGTCGACGAGGCAGGCATCCATCCGGCCCGGATACACGCTCACATAGTCGCGCAGCGACTCGTAGCCGGCCTGGGGTGCCGGGTAGTACCAGGCCGCGGACTCCATCAGATCGCCGCCGGCCGAGACGCTGAGGTACTGGGCTTCCCCCTTGAACTCGCAAAAGCTGAGTCCGGGCGCCGGAAGGAGCACGCCGTCGACGAACGAGGAGCGCGGCAGATAGTAGGCGGGCGGATGACTCGTCTCGAGCACCCGGACCGCCTTGGTGGTGTCGGCGATCGTCTCCCCGCCGAAGCGGATGACGACGCGCTGCGTTGTCGGCTCAACACGCGGCGGACGCGGATAGTCCCAGACGGACTCCTGCCCGGGTGCGGGAGACATCCGGTGGGGATGGGGCCGCTCCGGCATCGCCGTCAGTCGCCCTTCTTCTCCGCGGCGCGGCGTTCGGCACGGTTGGCCGGAGCCGGGGCGCCGCCCGATCCGT
>JALYHS010000047.1 GCA_030776385.1 Actinomycetota bacterium | reverse complement strand
CGACATGGTCAACCTCAAGCTCGCGAAATCCGGAGGGATCGGCGAGACCCGTCTGATGCTTCGACTGGCGTCCGAGGCCGGAATCCACGTGCTCATCGGAACGATGATGCAGAGCTCCGTCGGAGTCGCTACCGCGGCGAGCGTCGCCGCATCTGCAGGGCTTTCCGACACGGTCCATGATCTTGATGCCGGCCTGTGGCTGTCCGAGTCACCAGTGCGGGGCGGTTCGGTCTACCAGAGCGACGTTGTCCGTCTCTCCCCGCGACCTGGACTCGGAATCGAGGGGCTGAGGTGACGGGACTCAGCGAGATCATCGACGACATCCTGCGGCCATCCGGCGACGAATCCGCGCCCGCCGGTGCCGTGCTCGCCGTCCGTCGAGGCGATGATGTCGATGTGGCCATCGGTGGCTTCCGCGAGCTGGCGGCGCTCTCCGGAGAGACCGACCTTGCCATGGAACGGGAAGCCTCCTTCGATCTGGCCTCGGTCAGCAAAATGTTCACGACCGTCGCGTTGATGCGGCTCGTGACCGATCGCGAGGTCGCCCTCGACAACACCCTGGGACACTGGGTGCCGAGCGCTGTCGCGGCGGCGGGGGTGAGCATCCGACAGCTGCTCCTGCACCGCGGCGGTCTCGCGGAATGGACCCCGCTCTATGTGGAAGCCACGGAACGCGACGCGGCATTCGCCCATTTGGACCACATGCCCCTGAGGTACCTGCCCGAGTCAGGTCGGCACTACTCGGACCTGGGCTTCATGATGCTCGGTCGCGTGGTGGAGAACGTGACCGGACAGCCGCTCGACACGGCAATCGCCGAACTGGTGATCGAGCCGCTCGGCCTCGCCTCATCCCGATACCGCCATCCGGTCGCGCCACCGGTGGCCGCGGCATCCCTCGGCGATGCCATCGAAGCCAGGATGCTCGACACGGGGGTCCCGTATCCGGTGCCATATACAGCCGCGGACTTCACTGGGTGGCGCAGCGGCGTGCTGCGGGACGAGGTGAACGACGGCAATGCCTTCCATGCACTCGACAGCGTCTCCGGACATGCAGGCCTGTTCTCGACCCCGGACGATCTGCTCGCGTTCGCCGCAGCCCTGTCGTCCGGAAAGGACGAGTTATGGTCGCCCGACATCGCCCAACAGTTCTTCACCCAGGGGCCGGATGTCGGCCAGGCGCTCGGTTTTCGGCGGTACGCAGCCGTAGTCGATGGCCGCGAGACGCAGATCCTAGGTCACACTGGTTTCACGGGATGCATGCTCGGCTTCGTGCCCGACGAAGAGGTCGCGATAGTGCTGGCCACCAATCGGCTGCACACGCTCGGCACGCCTGCGGCGACTGATCGGCTTGTGGGCATGGCTCTGACAGCGCTGGAGACGGGCGTTAGCCGACGATAAGATCGCCCTCGGCCCAGACGCGTGTCACCGCGCCGTCGGTGCTGAGCTGCACGGCATCCGCGGCGTAGCCGGGCTCGAGCAGACCGAATCGGTCGCCGAGCCCGAGAGCACGAGCCGGGACCGCGGTCAGCGCGGCGACCGCCGCAGAGGGCTCCAGGCCGAGGAGGTCGATCGCGAGGCGGAGGGCGACGTCCTGGGTGAGCGTCGAGCCGGCGATCCGCGAGGTTCCCGAGAGCACGGCGAGACCGGTGCGCACCGACACGTTGAGCGATCCCAGACGGTAGTCCCCATCCGCGGCGCCCGCGGCGGCCATCGCATCGGTGATGAGTGCGATCCGGCCGCGTCCGCGAGTATCGTGCGCCGCCGTGAACACGAGCCGCGCAACCTCTGGATGCACGTGCTGCCCGTCGAGGATGAGCTCGAGGGTCACGCGGCGGTCGTCCAACGCCGCCATCACCGGCCCGGGAGCGCGGTGGTGGATGCCGGGCATCGCGTTGAACGCGTGCGTGAGCATCCGGGCTCCCGCGTCGAATGCCGCGCGGGTCGTTTCGAGGTCGGCCTCTGTGTGCCCGACCGCGACGGTGACGCCCGACACCGCGAGTTCGGAAATGACCTCGAGCGCACCCGGCAGCTCCGGAGCGATGGTGAGTTGGCGGAGCGTGCCAGCGGCTGCCGCGAGCAGCGACTCGACCGCGTCGGGGTCGGGCTCGCGCAGGAAGTCCGCGTTGTGAGCTCCGCGCTGACCGGGTGCGAGGAACGGTCCCTCGAGATGAGAGCCGAGC
>JALYHS010000046.1 GCA_030776385.1 Actinomycetota bacterium | reverse complement strand
TATCGAGACCGCGTTGTGGGTCCGGGTGTCTCGATACGCGCCTGCGACGCTACTCGACCAGCAAGAGCAACCTGCGACGCGACTCGACCAGCAAGAGCGCTGCTCGACCGGCGCAGGCAATCACCCGGCGTGGGCGTCGAAGAACTGCCTCGCCTCGGCGCGGAGGGCCTCGACGACGAGACGTACCGAGGGGCGCACCGCGCGATCCGGTCGCATGATCGCCCAGATGACACGTTCCGAGCGAACGCCGACGAGGGGGCGGGTGACGAGCCCGTTCTCGCGGTCCCTCGTAGTGAAGCGTGGCAGGATCGCGATCCCGTGGCCCGAGGCGACCAGCACCTCGACGATGCTGTTGTCGATGAAGCGCTGGACGCGGTGCGCCTCCTGTCCGGTGATGGCCTCGACCCGCTGCAGAATCCGGTCGAACGGGAACCCGTCGGGATTGCCGATCCAGTTCTCACCCGCAACGTCGGCGGGCGTGAGTTCGAGTTTTGCGGCGAGCGGATGCCCGTCGGGCAGCACGATGTCGAGCGGCTCGCGCATCAGCTCGACCGCCACGAGATGACGCTCCCGCCAACTCGGCAGCACCCCGGGAGCGTCGGCGACAACGATGTCGTGATCGAAGGCCAGGTCGGCGAAGTCGGGAAGCAGCGGATCCTGGTCGGTGCAGACGACCTTCAGCCCGGGGACGTCGGCGACGCGGGTGAGGAACCCTGGCAGCAGCATCTCACCACCGGTGGGGAAGAACGTCACCGAGACCTCCCCGCGCGGCTGTTCGACGAACTCCGACCAGGCCGCCTCGGCCTTCTCGAGAGCGACGGCGACATCTTTCGCGGTCTCGGCAAGGGCGTGACCTGCCGTGGTGAGCACCAGCCCGCGTCCGGCGCGCTCGGTGAGGGGCACGCCCGCCTCACGTTCCAGCGTTTTCAGCTGCTGCGAGACGGCGGAGGGGGTCAGGTGAAGCGCCTCCGCGACGGCCGTGACGCTGCCACGGTCGGAGAGTTCACGGAGGAGCTCGAGGCGACGGACATCCATCTGGACATCGTAGCTCGATTAAGTTGAGCTACAGCCTCATTGCAGAAGCATTCGATTGTGCTAAAAGGTCTTGTCCACTGTAATGAGGACATGACCTTCGTGATTGTTCTCGCCGCCGCAGCAGCCGCGGCCATCGCCGGAACCGGCGTCGTCGCAGCGCGCGACGGCCACCGCCGCGTTCCCACCCGTCGATTCTGATTCGTCGAACCGTTCGGGCTCACCGACCCGCGTAGATCCGATCAGGATCCCGCGGGTCGATCCATATCTGGATCTCCCTCCCGGGCTTCCAACTGCGGGCGGTCGCGGGTCCGAAGATGTGCTCGTAGACCATTGTGCGCGGCGACTCCGTCGCCAGCGGATCCTCGATCTCCAACTCCACGATGATGATCTGGGCGCCGTTGAATCGGCGCTCGCTCGTCTCGCGGCTGAGCACGATGGCGCACAGCGGACGACCGTGCTCGACCAGCTCGGCGGCAGCTTTCACTCGCGCCAGATACGCGCGCTTCTCCGCGGGCGAACCCGCGCCCTCGGTGCTGGGACGGGGGGCCAACGCCCGGAGCGCCGGCGTCAGGTACCCGAGCGGCCCCGTGGCGAGTGGCCCCACAGTGAGTGGCCCCGCGGCGCCGACCAGGGTGGGACGTCGCGTCCCGACGACCCATTGGCGCACGCGCTGTGCGAGAGACTCCCGCTCCATGCTCTCGAGACTACCCGGGCGTGCTGAATGGCAGTGAGCGTCCGGAAAGCCCCCGTTCACGTGTCGCGAGCCGACCGGCCAAAGCGATGATCGCCTTCGCGGCGGGATCGGACGGATCGCTCAGCACGATCGGTGCGCCGCGATCCCCTCCCTCGCGCAGGGCGATGCTCAGCGGGATGCGCGCCAGGATCGGGACATCCAGGCGTCTGGCGAGCTCATCGCCTCCGCCGCTGCCGAACAGTTCCAGGACCGAGCCGTCCGGCTGAGGCAGCCCCGCCATGTTCTCGACGACGCCGATCACGGTCTGCCCGGTCTGGCGGGCGACCAGGCCGCTGCGTTCGGCCACCTCGGCGGCGGCGGGCTGCGGGGTCGTGACGACCAGCACCTCGGCGTGCGGGAGCAGCTGCCCCAGCGAGATGGCGATGTCGCCGGTGCCGGGCGGCAAATCGATCAGCAGCACATCGAGATCGCCGAAGAAGACGTCGGTCAGGAACTGCTGGATGGTGCGGTGCAGCAGCGGCCCGCGCCAGCTCACCGCAGTATTCGTCGCGTGTCCTGAGCTTGTCGAAGGGACGAACATCCCGATGGAGACGACCTTCACACCGTGCGCGATCGGCGGCAGAATCATGTCGCCCACCTGGGTCGGCTTCGCGCCCACGATGCCGAGGATGCCGGGGATCGAGAATCCGAATACGTCGGCGTCGACCAACCCCACTCGCAACCCGCCCGCCGCCAAGGCGACCGCCAGGTTCGCGGTCACCGTGGACTTGCCGACCCCGCCCTTGCCGCTCGAGATCGCGAAGATCTTCGTGAGCGTGTCCGGGCCGAACTGCTGCGGTCTGCTGCCGCGCAACCGCGTCGTGAGTGCATCGCGCTCGGCGACGGTCATCACGCCGAGGGTGAGCTCGACCGTGTCCACCCCGGGGACCGATGCGGCGGCAGCGCGGACGTCGGCTTCGATGCGATCGGCGGCCGGGCATCCGACGATCGTCAGACGCAGATCGATGGAGGCGATCCCCTCGGACACGGTCGCCGACCTCACCATGTCGAGCTCGGTGATGGGTCGGCGGATTTCCGGATCCTGCACGCGCCCGAGCGCGGCCAGCAGGGCCTCGCTGCTCACTTCGCGGTCTTCGTGGCCTTCGCCGCCCTCGACGGCTTGTCCGAATCGTCCAGCTCCTCCAGGAGGGCACGCAGTTCGCCACGGATGAAGTCCTTGGTCGCGACATCCTTCATCGCCAGGCGCAGCGACACCACCTCACGGGCGAGATATTCGGTGTCCGCCAGATTCCGTTCGGCGCGCTGTCGATCCTGCTCGATCTGAACGCGGTCCCGGTCGTCCTGCCGGTTCTGCGCGAGGAGGATCAGCGGGGCGGCATAGGAGGCCTGCAACGACAGGATGAGCGTGAGCAGCGTGAAGTTCGTCGCGCGCGGGTCGAACTGGGCGCCCGCGGGCAGCGCTGTGTTCCAGACCAGCCAGACGATAACCAGCGCGGTCAGGCCGAACAGGAACCAGGTGGTGCCCATCGCGCGCGCGAACGACTCCGAGAAACGACCGAATCGATCGCCGTTGTTCTGGTTGCCGCCGGTGAACCGCGACGAGAAGTTCGATCGAAGCCCCTTGGGTCGGTCGAGGCGCGGGCTGCTAGTTGCGCGTGCCATGCGATGCCCTCCTCCTGGTCGGAATGGTTGCGGTCGAGGTGCTTACGGGTTCCGGCTTGGGGTCGTCGCCGGGATGATCGGCACCGCCGGAACTTCGCCAGTCGTCGGGGAGCAGATAGTCGAGGACATCGTCAATGGTCACCACCCCGACGAGTCGGTGGTTCTCATCCACGACCGGCAACTGCACGAGGTTGTAGCTGGCCAGGATGCGCGACACCTCGGCGGCGCTGGTGTGCGCGGTCACCGGCTCGAGACTGGGGTCGAGCAGGGTGCCAAGACGCTCATTGGGCGGGTAGCGCAGCATCCGCTGGAAGTGCACGACGCCGAGGAATCGGCCCGTCGGCGGCTCGTACGGGGGCAGCGTGACGCACACCGCGGCGCCGAGGGCCGGGGCGAGTTCATGGCGGCGGATGAGGGCGAGCCCCTCGGCAACGGTCGCATCGGCTGAGACGATGATCGGCTCGGTCGTCATGAGGCCGCCCGCGGTGTCGGGGCCGTAGGCGAGAAGGAAACGCACGTCCTCGGCCTCCTCAGGCTCCATCAGGCCCAGCAGGGCCTCGCCGCGCTCCTCGGACAGCTGCGCGATCAGGTCGGCCGCGTCATCCGGCTGCATTTGGTCCAGCACGTCGGCGGCGTGATCATCGTCGAGCTGGTTGATGATGTCGACCTGGTCCTCTTCGCTCATCTCCTCGAGCGCGTCGGCCAGCCGGCTGTCCGGCAGCTCCTCGGCGACCTCCAGGCGGCGGTCCTCGGGGAGGTCGAGCAGAGTCGTCGCCAGGTCGGCAGGAAGCAGGTCGGAGTAGGTCGCGATCAGCTGTTCGGCGGACTGCGCCTCGCCGCCGGTCTTCTTCTCGCTGGTCTGCGTCCAGGCCGCGAAGACGGTGGGGCCTTTGCCGAAGGGCGAACCCCCGGTGCGGGGACGTCGGAGGAAGAGGTCGGAGACCGCCCACTCGCCGGGACCGGTCTGCTCGATCGCGACATCCTCGATGGTGGCCTCGCCGGACTTGTCCTTCAGGACCACCTTGCGCCCCAGCAGCTCGGCGATCACGCGCACCTCGCCGCCGCGCTGCTCGAAGCGGCGCAGGTTGATCAGGCCGGTGGTGATGATCTGGCCGGCGCCGATGCTGGTGACGCGCCCGATCGAGAGGAACACCCGACGTTTACCGGGGATCTCGACGATCAGGCCGACCACGGTCGGAGACTCGGTGTTGCGGTACACCACCAGGACGTCGCGCACCTTGCCGACCTTGTCGCCTGCGGGGTCGAAAACGGAGCACCCGGCCAATCGGGCGACGAAGACTCTCGTGGCGCTCACAACCAAACCTTACCCGTGGCTCAGGCGTGCGTGACATGATGACGCACGTGACCAATCCCACCCCCGCCTCCCGTCTCGCCGATCTGCAGCGCGTGCCGAAGGGGGAGGTGCTTGGCACCTACGACACCTACCTCGAGGCCCAGGCGATCGTGGATCATCTGGCCAAAGCCGACTTTCCGGTCGGGCAGGTTTCGATCGTCGGCAACGACCTCAAGTCGGTCGAGCGCGTGACGCGCAAACTGACGTGGAGCCGCGCCGCACTGGAAGGAACGCTGAGCGGCGCCTGGTTCGGTCTGTTCATCGGGCTGCTCTTCAGTTTCTTCAGCCCGGCCGCGCTCACCACCGGTCTGTTCGTCGCCGCCATCCTGATCGGCGCCGCCTTCGGACTGTTCTTCCGACTGGTGACATACGCGATCAACCGCCGCAGCCGCGACTTCGACTCGACCAAGCAGGTGCTGGCCTCGAACTACCAGATCCTGGTCGATCTCTCCTTGATCGCCCGCGCTCAGCAGATCCTCTCCACGCCTCTGCAGCCGTAGCTTCATCCCATCGAAGG
>JALYHS010000045.1 GCA_030776385.1 Actinomycetota bacterium | reverse complement strand
CCAGAGCCGTCGCGAGCCCGCGGAATGTCAGAGCAGAGAGCGGCTTGTCGACAAGATAGTCGACGATCTGCTCGAGCAAGGCGGGTTTCTTGGCCATGTCAGCTTGTCTTGTCACGCCGATAAACATAACGCATAGCAGCAATAACGTCTGTTCTCAATAACGAACATCCGTTTTCCATAACAGATGCTAGGTAGAACGATAGTTCTGTGCCATGCTGTGCCCACCAGGTTGCGGAGGCCGCTCGGGGGAGTTGGCTCGCAACCGGTGATCAGGATCGGGGACGCCTCGAGTGTCAGGCATCCGGACCATGGAACGAACGGCGCTCTTCTCCTTCGGGTGGGGAAGGGCGCCGTTCGCCATGCATCGGGGAAGCGGAGTGTGGCTGATTGCTCGTGGTGAAGCCCGTCCGGCCCGAACCAGCGCTGAGGCACTGTTGGCGATTCGCCGCGTCACGGCGGAGATCGACGCACACGAGCTGATCGTGGACAGCAGAGGTACCTCGTGACGACGACGTATCTGGACACAGCGGCGGCGATGAAGCTGCTCGTCGACGAAATCGAGTCCGCCGCCTTGTTGAGCGAACTGACGTCATCGCCCCGGCAGCTCGTGGCGTCGTGGTTGTTGCACACCGAACTTCATTGCGCTGCCGGGCGGTATCCGACAGTGCTTACCCTGGACGCCGTAACGGCTGTTGTCGATGCCATTGCCCTCGCCGATGCGACGCCGGGGGATCTCCTCGCCGCAGGAACTCACGCGCCGCTGCGGTCGAACGACGCGCTTCACCTCGCGACGGCGTTGCGCCTGGGCGTCGACGAGGTCGTCAGCTATGACGGGGAGTTCGCTCGAGCCGTGGTCGCGGCGGGCATCCGCGTCGTGGCACCGGTCTAGCTACGTCTCAGCGCGGGGTTCATTGACAGCGGCATCGAACTCGCCGCAAGCGAAAAGCCGGGGCTCGAGCGCTCGGTGTCGGGGAGCGGGTGAGCTTTCAACGACGAGCTGACATAATGGAGCTTATCGGAGAATCGCAGGGCATCGAATGGAGCCGAATTCCGGTGTTTCTGCTCAGTGGTAGCGCCCGAGGGCGACGATGCCGGCAACGAGGGCGACCCCGTTGGCGACGGAGATCACGAGGATGACCCACAGGATGGGTGACATCATGCGTCCTTTCGAAATGAGGCTCGATCGAGCGGCGTTTTCGGCGTGGCGGTTTTCGGTGGCGTGAGTCTACGCGAGCCGTCGCTCCAGGAAGCGACGGACGGCCTCGGCTGTGGTGGCGTGATCGACGACGTCCGGCTCGCCCGAGGTCGTGATCGTTCCGACCAGCTCGCCGTCGACTCTGATCGGCATGGAACCTCCGTGAGCCTTGAGGGTCTCGTGATTGATGTCGGTTCGTTCCTCGAAAGGTGAGCCAGCTTCGAGATGCCGCTGCTTGACCAGTAGGGACGGTTCACCGAACCGAGCCACGACGGCTGCCTTGCCCGCGAGCCACGGGTCGTTGCCTGCGCCGGTGTTCTTCAGCTTCGCCTGGAAAACGGTGTCACCGCCCAACTCGATGCGGACAGCGAGGTTGAGATCGCGTTCCCTGATGACCTCGACAGCGATCAGCCCCAGCTCGACGGCGTCGTCGTTGTCGAAAGCCTCAAGGTCGATCACCGGCTGACCCTCCAGCTCGGCGAGGGAGAACACGGGGAGTTCTGACATGGTGATGGCCCTTCCTAGAGCAGTCGCAGAGCTTCGGGTGCCGACGGCACGTCAGCGGGGTCGAGACGGATCAAGAGTTCACGCCAACTATCGTCGTGGGCGATGGACGCGCGGATCAGCTCGAGTCCGCGCTCCTGCGCTCCCGCGCTGAGCAGCCCCAGACCCGCCCAGAAACGCAGTTCGTCGTTGTCGGGCGCGATCCGATTCGCTTCGACATATCGCGACGATGCCGCGCCGAAATCGCCGCGCGCGAGCAGGTCATCGCCCTCATCCGCCAGCGAGTACGCCTCCCCCAGCGTCATCAGACGTCGAAGTTCAACCAACGGCGTCGGGCTGTCTTCGACCCGGATGTCGAGGACCTTGTCGTCGACCGAACCCTCGGCGGGGACGATCAGAATGGCAGCCGACTGCTGCCCCCGAAGGTCTCCCCCGACACTTTGGGCGGCATCCAAAGCGCTGAGCATGCGAGACGACAACGGACCCGTGGAGGACTCGAACGCTCGAGCCATCGTTGCCCAGACGGTGTCGTTGCGCATCATGTTCGCCTGACAGCTGTAGCC
>JALYHS010000044.1 GCA_030776385.1 Actinomycetota bacterium | reverse complement strand
GGGGAACCGTCCCCGTCCGCGATCGGCAGCGGGAGGCCGACGAAGCGCGGCGCCGCGCTCGTCACCTCGTCGAGCCGGGCGAGGTTCTCGATGATCAGCCCGCCGGCGCCCAGGAACACCTCGTGGAACGCCAGCTGCGGAGCGGAGTCGTCGGTCGGGGTCTCGTCGGGGCTGAGTGCGTCGACCCCCATCGTCGTGACCCCGGCGTCGAGCAGCCGGTGCGCCACGTCGGCGTCGAGGAACGGGTGGTCGCGGTAGTCGGCCTGGTCGAACCGCTGGGACCACCCGGTGCGGAAGAGCACGATCTCCGCCGGCCGCACGCCGCGCAGCTGCTCGTCGATGCGGTCGGCGCGGATGCGCGTCCGTGCGGGCAGGTCGGGAACGGCGATGATCCGCGCCGGGCCGATCAGCCGCGCGAGGTCCACCGCATCGATGGCGTCCCCGTCGTCGAACGAGTGCCGCGGGGCGTCGACGTGGGTACCGGAGTGCGTGCCGAGCTCGAGGCGCATCACGTTCACGCCGACGTCGGCGATCGAGACGGCAGGCGCGATGTGCACCGGAGGATCGCCGGGATACACCGGCATCCCCGAGCGCAGCGGGTGCGTCAGATCGATGATCCTCAAGCGTCCCGCCCGGAGAGGTGCTCGTGGACGCACAACCAGCGTCCGTCGCGTCGCTGCAGCACGATGGTCTCCCGCTCCTGCAGCGTGATGCTGCCCTCGCCGTCGGCCAGCTCGGTCTCGACGTCGTGGGTGAAGATCGCGACGTCGTCGCCGATCTGCTGCAGTCGGCGCGCGCTCGAGTGGCACGCGAGCACCCGGAAGCCCTCCTCGCGCTCCCAGCGGTCCCACTCCGCCTCGTAGTCGGCGCGGGATTCGAGCCGCCCGCGGCCGGTGTGGAAGACGAACGTCGCGTCCTCGGCGAACCCGGCGAAGTAGGCGTCCCGCCGATGATGTCCGAAGTCGTCGATGATCGCGTCCACGGCCGCCAGCACCTCCGGTTCGCTCATCGCCTCGGCTCCTTCTCGGCGGCCGCGCGGGCCTCGGCGCGCTGCGCGTGCGCCCTCGCGGCGGCCGAGTGCTCGGCGAGCTCGACAGGCATGAGCTCCGCCTCCACCGCGGGGACCCCACGCGGCCCGTCGGGGCCGAAGACGTAGCGCGGCTCGGGGAAGATCCGGAGCAGCGCCAGGTAGAGCACTGCGGCCGCGACCACGCTCGAAAGCAGGCTGAGATCCACCCCTCCCGCGAGACTGCTCAGCGGTCCGACGATGATCGGCGGGTAGTTGGCGAACAGCAGCCCGATGACGGCGGCGGCGACCCAGGCCCCCATGCCGCGCCAGTTGACGCCGCCGGCGAACCAGTACCGGCCCCCGGTCTCGCCCCGGTTGAAGACCTGCAGGTCACGCGGGTCGAAGTACCCGCGCCGCACGACGTAGCCGATCGCCATGATGACGATCCACGGCGTGGTCGTCACGACGATCGCCCCGACGAAGGCGTTCACGGTGCCGAGCAGATCGAACACCAGACGCCCGACGAGGATGAAGAGGAACGCGAGGGTCCCGATGCCGATCGTGGCCTGCACCCGCGTGAAGCGGGGGAACACCGACGAGAAGTCGAGCCCGGTGCCGTAGAGCGATGTCGTGCCGGTCGAGAGGCCCCCGATGAAGGCGACGATCAGCAGGAGCAGCGCGTACCAGAGCGGCGAGACCTGGATGAGCGCGACCACGTAGTCCGCCTTGCCCAGGACGAGCGTCGCGGTCGCGACCCCGAACAGCGACGGGATCAGCGCGAGCCCCTGCCCCAGGACCGTCGCGAGGATCAGCTTGCCCGGGCGGGTCGAGCGCGGGATGTAGCGGGACCAGTCGCCGAGGAACGCACCGAACGAGATCGGGTTCGACATGACGATCAGGGCGGCGGCGATGAAGGTCGGCAGGAACGCGCCGCCGATCGCGTAGGCCTTCGGTCCCGGGTCGTACCCGGCGTTGAAGACCCCGGCGAACGCGACGACCGCCAGGAGGATCAGGATCGTGTTGGCGATCACGGCGACCTTGTTCACCAGCAGCATGAACTGGTATCCGTACACGACGACGACGATCACGATCAGCCCGATGACGGCGTACACGGCCAGCCGCAGCGGCACGGAGTCGGGAACGCCCGCGAGCCGGGTCAGCGCGCCGACGATCGCGTCTCCCGAGACCCACACGGAGATCGAGTAGAAGGCGATCGCGGTCAGCAGCGAGAGGAACGAACCGACGATCCTGCCCCGGACGCCGAACAGCGAGCCGGATGAGACGGCGTTGTTCGTGCCGGTCCGCGGGCCGAAGAGTCCCATCGGGGACAGGAAGAAGGTTCCGACCGCGACGCCGAGCACCGTCGCGAGCACGGCTTGCCAGAACGACAGCCCGAGGGCGATCGGGAAGGTGCCGAGCAGGATCGTGGCGAAGGTGTTGGCCCCGCCGAACTGGATGCGCAGCAGATCGACCCACGTCGAGGTGCGATCGGCATCGGGGATCGTCTCGATGCCATGGAGCTCGACCTCGGTGGCCTTCGGTCGAGCTCGGAGTCGGGGGACGTCGTTGTCGGTCATCGTTGACCCTTCATGAGGTGACAGAGGCAAGCTAGCGGCGGCGGGGCGCCCTGGCAACGGGTGTTGCTCTGTAGACAACCCACCGAGGCCCCTCAGAACTGGGGCAGCGCGGTCCCAGCGCCGTTCGTACCCTTCTTCCCATGGCGATCGAAGACGCGTGGCCGCTGTTCGCCCTCGAGCTCCGCAGCCCGAACCTGCGGCTCCGGGTCGTCCGCGACGACGACCTGCCAGGGCTCCTCGCGGCGGTTCGCGCGGGCATCCACGACCCGGCGGTGATGCCGTTCGCCGTCCCCTGGACCGATGCCGAGCCCGACGATCTTCGCCGGTCCTTCGTCCAGTACCAGTGGGCCAAACGGTCGACGGTGCGCACAGGGACGTGGGATCTCAGCATGACCGTGCTGCTCCAGGACACCCCGATCGGGATCCAGGACATCTCCGCCTCGGAGCTGCGGACACGGAGGACCGTCACCACCGGCTCCTGGCTCACCCGCGCCCAGCAGGGCCTCGGCATCGGCAAGGAGATGCGGGCGGCCACTCTGATGTTCGCGTTCGACCACCTGGGCGCGGAGGTCGCAGAATCCAGTGCCGCGACCTGGAACCGCGCATCGCTCGGGGTGTCACGCGCGCTCGGTTACGAGAACAACGGACAGAGCCGCATCGTGAGCAGGCCGGGCGAGGCGCAGACGGAGCAACGGGTGCGACTCGATCGGCAGTCGTTCCGACGGCCACCGTGGACCCTCGCCACCTCCGGGCTCGAACGCGCGTTGCCCGAGCTGCTGGACTGACGACCGGCGGACTGCTCGAGGGTTCCCACGACGCTCATCAGGAGCGTCGAGTACCGGGCCAACGGATCCGCGTCCCCTCGATCGGATGCGGGATCATCTGCACCCGTGTGCCGATCTGGGGCGGCAGCGGCGTCAGAAGCGGGACGCGGTACCCGCGCGAAGGGCGACCCCGGGCCACGCAGGGCGAACCGTCGGGCTCACTGGGGCCGTGCGGTCGTGCGGTCCGCGCGGGCCGCTGCGACCATCGCGCTCGTGGCGCATGCGACCGAACGCGAGATCAGACCGACGGGTCCCTCGGTGCGCCGTCCGGCACGACGGACCGGACTGGCTCGGCTCGGGTTCGTCGTCCTCGGCATCGGTACGGCGATACTCCTCGCGGGCTGCTACCGGGGCGCCGCCGAGCTCAGCGACGGCCGCATCCATCCGCTTGTGCGGATCGCGGTCGACGCCCCGCTTGCGGCGGAGCTCCTGCTGCTGGTCGCCGTGGTCGTCCTCGCCGCAGCAGTACTGCTGATCGCCGCCTCGCACCGACCGCGGCGTCCCCGGCCGCCGCGATCCCGCTCGCCCTCCGTCGAGCGCACCGCACGGCCTGACCTCGACGCATCGCCGCTGCTTCTCGAAGATCGCCGAGAACGCCTCGATCCGGCGCACAGGTCCGTACTGTGGGTCGATGGCGAACGAACGGGTGTGGGGCCAGCCACGATGGGTGTGGACGGCTCTCGCGATCTCCACCGTCCCGTCGATCGCGCTGCTGCTGTTCTCGCTGACGGTCTCGGGTCGGACCTTCGCCGTCATGCTGCTCGTCGCGGAGGCCTTCACCGCCCTGTCGCTCTTCATGCGGTGGGCGCAGTCGGAGCGCATCCGCATCGAGGACGAGCTCGGCGGCACCGGGGAGTACCCTCCCGGGACCTGATCGTCCCTGTCGCCTGACCGTCGCCGGCGAGCGCTCCCCGACGCGCGCCGCCGGCCCGACTCAGCCGCGGTCGTGCAGGGTGATGCGGTAGCCGTCGGGGTCGGCGAAGGTGAAGGTGCGCCCGAACGGGCCGTCGATCGGATCGGCGACGATCGTCGTCCCGCCGGCCACGAGCACGTCGTGGATCGCTTGGGCATCGGAGGCGTGCAGCCAGATGGCGGCACCGATTCCCGGATGCGGAACCTCGTCGAGGTCGACGCCGGGCACGACCTCACGGATCGCGAACGCGATCGGCGTCGTCTCGAACACGACGGCGTGCGGTGGACCCGCCTGCGATCGGACGAGGCCGAGGTACCGCTCGTAGAAGCGGGCGGAGCGCTCGAGGTCACGAACCTGCAGCGAGATGAAATCGGGTCCGGTGACGGCCATGGTCGAACTCCTCCATTCATGTCAGTCTTCTGACACGAGACAAGTTATGTCAGACTTCTGACATGACGCAGGACGACACCGGCGTCGACCTGGAGACCTCCGTCGGGTACCTGCTCAAGCAGGCGTCCAGTGCGCTGCGCGCCGCGATGGAGTCGGTGCTCCGGCCGCTCGGCATGACCGTGACGCACTACTCCTGCCTCGAGCTGCTGGCCCAACGACCGGGCCTCTCGAACTCGGAGCTCGCACGAGGAGCGTTCGTCTCGCGGCAGTCAATGAACGTGCTCCTCCAGGCCCTCGAGCGAGACGGCTTCGTGACGAGACCCGCCAGCGCGCGGGTGGGGAAGGTCCTCCCCACCCGCTTGACCCCCCTCGGCAGGCGTCGTCTCGCGAAGGCGACGGTCGCTATCCGATCCGTCGAGCAGCGCATGCTCGCCGGCCTGGACGACCCCGCTCGAGCGGAAGCCGGACGGCTTCTGCACCGTCTCATCGAGGCGCTCACGCCGGAGGGCGATCGACCACCCGTGCGGTGATGACGCCCGGCACGACCCCGGCCCCGCGTGCGAGCAGGAGACGCACCGCGGCAGCGCCCAGCCCGCCGCCTCCGGGGCCGATCGCGGCCAGTCCGGCGAACTCGGTCATGCCTGCTCTCTCTGCACGTCGATGTGCGTCTTCGGCCCAGGGCCGGCATCGGCCGGGCGCGTCCCAGCCAGGACGTCGGCGAGGTCTCCGAGACCGATCGTGGTGGCGACCAGCGGGCGAGGGTCGACGGCGCCGGTCGCGTAGGCCTCGATCGCGCCGGCGAGACCGCCGGACGCGCTGAGGATCCCGACCGCGGTGACGTCCTTCAGCACGAGCGTCCGGGTGTCGACGACACTCGGGCTGCCGGCCAGGCCGATGTAGACGACACGGCCGCCGGGCTCGACCAGATCGAGCGCCTTGGCCGGCAACGCGGCGGCGTTGGAGGCGTCGATCACGGCGTCCCAGGGCCGATCCGGCAGGTCGTCCTCCCGCCAGACACCCTCGAAGCCGAGCGCTCGAGCGAACCCGAGCGACCGCTCGTCGACGCCCAGCACATGCACCGTCGCGCCGGCGGCGCGGGCGAACATCGCCACGAGCACACCGATCGTCCCTGGGCCGAGCACCAGCGCGGTGTCCCCGGGCCGCAGCGCCGCGCCCCGAACCGCGC
>JALYHS010000043.1 GCA_030776385.1 Actinomycetota bacterium | reverse complement strand
ATGCCGCTCTTCTTCGTGGTCGGGGGCTTCGCCAGCAAGACCGCATGGCGCAGTCTCGAGCGACGCGGAGGCGGAGCGGCCGACTACGTGAAGATCCGTGTGCTCCGTCTCGCGCAGCCGGCGTTCCCGCTCTTCGTCTTCTACGTGGTGGTCATCGGCGGCGCGACGCTGATCGGGGTGGACCCGACGTTGCTGCACACGGTCGTGCTCGGCTCCGGCTCGCCGCTCTGGTTCCTCGCGGCATACGGGCTCTGCCAGGCGGTCGCCCCGTTCGCCTTGTACTGGCACGCGCGATCCCCGAAACTGACGCTTGTGGTGCTGCTGGTCGGCGCGATCGTGGTGGATGCTGCGCGCTACGGCAGTGGCATCGACGCGCTCGGTCTGCTCAATCTGTTCTTCGTGTGGGTGCTGATCCAGCAGTTCGGATTCTGGTATGCGGACGGCTGGTTCGACCGTCGTCGCTGGTGGCAGCTCGTGCTCCTCGCGCTCGCCAGTTGGGCGACCCTCTTTCCGCTCACGGCCTGGGGTCCGTACTCCCCCGACATGCTGACGAACCTGAACCCTCCGACGGTTCCGCTGATCGCGCTCGGCCTCTCGCAGGCCTGTGTGCTTCGAATGCTCCGGCCGCTGCTGGCCGGTCTGATGCGCACGCGACCGGCCCGAACGGTCGTCTTCCTCGCGGGCATCCGGCTGATGACGATCTACCTGTGGCACCTGCCGATCATCATCATCCTGGCCGGAGTGGGGCTGCTGATCCCGGGCGGGAGTCCGCTGCCAGGCACAGCGGTCTGGTGGTGGACGCGGATCCCCATCTACGTTCTGGTGCTCCTGCTGCTCTTCGCTCTCTCCCTGCTCGTCGGACGCTTCGAAGCGCCGCGTGAAGTGGGGCCGACGCCTCCTGGCTGGGTGGTGGTGGTCGCTTCGGTGCTGACGATCGTGCCGCCTGCGCTGATCATCGAGTACTTCCTCAACCTGCCGCTCGCCATCGTGAGCGCGGTGAGCTTCGGAGTCGCGATCCTGCTGCTGGGGCGGTGGCCGTCGCCGAAGGGGGCTCCCGCAGTACCCGCTTCGGACGCCCGGGGAACGGCGGCCACCGCTTAGGCTGAAAAGCATGAAGGCGACCCTCCTCTATGCGCCCGGTGACATCCGAGTCGAGGACCGGCCCGAGCCGACGATCCTCGCCCCGACCGATGCCATCGTGCGCGTCACTGCCGCCTGCGTCTGCGGCTCCGACCTCTGGCCGTACCGCGGCGTGCGCGAGATCCACGCGCCCCAGCTGATGGGCCACGAGTTGATCGGCCTTGTCGAGGAGGTCGGCTCCGCGGTCAGCACCGTGAAGCCGGGCGACTTCGTGATCTCGCCATTCACCTTCAGTGACAACACCTGTCAGTCGTGCGCGGCCGGGTTCCAATCGGCCTGTGATCACGTGGCCTTCTTCGGATCGAAGGATTCCGCAGGCCTTCCGACGGATGGCGCGCAGGGCGAGCTGGCCCGGATCCCGCTCGCCGACGGAACGCTCGTCGTTGTGCCCGCCCCGTTCGACGAGGCACTCGTCCCGGGACTCCTCTCGCTGGCCGACGTCATGTCGACAGGTCACCATGCGGCCGTCTCCGCGGGCGTCGGGCGCGGAAGCACCGTCGTCGTCGTGGGCGACGGCGCCGTGGGGCTCAGTGGTGTCCTCGCGGCATCCCGCCTCGGCGCCGAGCGCATCATCGCGATGAGTCGCCACGCGGACCGGGCCGAGCTGGCAACCACCTTCGGAGCGACGGATGTCGTGGCCGAGCGCGGCGCGGACGGCATCGCTGCAATCCGCGAGTTGCTGGGCGGCGAACTCGCCGATTCGGCGCTCGAGTGCGTCGGCACGGAGGAATCGATGGACCAGGCGATCGGGTCGGTGCATGGCGGCGGCCGTGTCGGCTATGTCGGAGTTCCTGCCGGCGGCTCGCGACTGCCGATCCAGGTGCTGTTCTCGCGCAACATCATGGTCGGCGGGGGAATGGCGCCCGCGCGGCAGTACATCCCGGAGCTGCTGCCCGATGTGCTCAGCGGCGCGATCGATCCAGGACTCGTGTTCGACCTGCAGCTCGGCCTCGAGGATGCGGCGGAGGGCTACGCGGCCATGGACGAGCGCCGCGCGATCAAGTCGCTGCTGCGGCCCTAGGGTCTCACCCGTTCCTCGTTGGTTGAGGAGCCGACGCAGTCGGCGTCTCCGTCGTTGGTTGAGGAGCCGACGCAGTCGGCGTCTCGAAACCGGACTGAGAACGCGTGGGGTCTCGATACGGCGTTCGACCTACTCGACCAGCGAGTATGGAGGGGTCAGCCGTTCCAGGGGAGGAACGCGCTGACGAGCGGCGACCCGGTTACGTGGTCGATGACCGGTTCCAGCAGAGCGCCGTCGAAGTCGCCGCGGTCGTCGGCGTCGCGGAGAGTGCGCTCCAACGCTCCCGGGACGCGACGTTCCGCGCGCGTCGCCGAGCGGGCGAGCGTCGCAGGCTCACTCGACAGTGGCCGCTCGCCGGTGCCCGCGCCGCGGCTGAGCTCCTCG
>JALYHS010000042.1 GCA_030776385.1 Actinomycetota bacterium | reverse complement strand
GGCGTTCGCGACGATGGGCTGCCTCTACCCGGGTCGCATCATGCTCGGCGTCGGCAGCGGCGAGGCGCTGAACGAGATCGCCACGGGCTGGCGCGGCGAGTGGCCCGAGTTCAAGGAGCGCTTCGCCCGGCTGCGTGAGTCCGTCGACCTCATGCGCCAACTCTGGACCGGTGAGCGTGTCAGCTTCGATGGCGAGTACTACAAGACGGTCGACGCCAGCATCTACGACCGTCCGGATGTCCCGATCCCCGTCTACATCGCCGCAGGCGGCCCGGTCGTGGCCCGCTATGCGGGGCGTGCGGGCGACGGCTTCATCTGCACATCGGGCAAGGGCATGGAGCTCTACACAGGTCAGCTCATCCCGGCGGTGCTCGAGGGTGCCGAAAAGGTCGGCCGCGATCCGGAGGCCATCGACCGGATGATCGAGATCAAGCTCAGCTACGACACCGACTACGACGTCGCATTGAACAACACCCGATTCTGGTCGCCGCTTTCGTTGAGCGCCGAACAGAAGCACGACATCACCGACCCGATCGAGATGGAGAAGGCCGCGGACGCCCTCCCGATCGAGACGATTGCGAAGCGCTGGATCGTCGGGTCCGATCCCGACGAGGTCGTGGCATCGATCAAACGGTATGTGGATGCCGGGCTCAACCACCTTGTCTTCCACGCGCCCGGGCACGACCAGCGGCGCTTCCTCGATCTCTTCGAGCGCGACCTGGCACCGCGGCTGCGCGCCCTGGGGTAGCCAGCCGGAATCCCGCGTTGCACGGACGTCACGGACCCCTTTCGAGAGTCGAGCCATCGCTCTTCCCTTTCCGAGAGGTCCTTCCGATGCCCCGTCTTCGCCCGTCAGTCGTCACCACCGTCGGCGTCACCGCCGCAGGCGTCATCCTTCTGGCACTCGCCGGCTGTTCGATGACGATTCCCGGTTCGGCGCCCGCCACCTCCTGCGGCGCATCGTCCGGGAGCTCTCCCGCTACCTCGCCCGCTACCGCGCCCTCCGCCGCGCCCGCCGCGAAGGCGGCCGCGCCGTTCACCGTCCCGACCACCTGCCCCTCTGCGGCGGAGATGGCGTCGACGCTCGGCATCCCGACGCCGCCGGATCCGCACCCGGTCGCCGAGACGGGGAGCCTCATCTGCTCGTACCTCTCCGCCACCCAGGGCGGGCCGATCATCCTCATCCAGCCCGACCCGAACGCGACCCAGGCGTCGATCGAGGCGCAGGTCCAGGCGGCCGTGCCCGGCTCGATCGCCCTCGCCCCGCTCTCGGGCCTCGGCGATACTGCGTACTCGATCTCGAAGGACGGCGTCGTCATCGGGGTGTTCGAACTCCGCCAGGGAACGGCGCTGTATCTCGAGTCGCCGGGAACCCCGTCGCTGAGCGGCCTCGAGACGATGGCGCGCAAACTCAGGGGGGCCTGACAAACTGGCCAGATGGCCAAGCCCCCGCAGGACGGTGAGCGGCGCATCCTGTTCAAGGACGGCGCCCTCAGCGGCATCGAGAACTACAAGCACGGCAAGAAGTCGGGGCAGTGCGAGTACTGGTACCCGAACGGCCAGAAGAAGGCGGAGGGTCAGTTCTTGAAGGGGCTGTTCGCCGGCGACTGGACCTGGTGGCGCGACAGCGGCGAGCTTCAGCAGAAGGGCTCGTTCGTCGATGGCGAGCAGGATGGGCACTGGCAGCGTTGGCATCCGTCCGGCGCGCTGTTGGACGAGGGCGACTGGGTGCACGGCAAGCGCTCCGGCATCTGGAAGCGGTACGACGCGCAGGGCGTCCTCGTCGAGAAGACGTCATACGCCGACCGGTCCTGAGGCCGGAGCGCCTGAGCAGTAACGACCGCGACTACTTCGCGACGAACGGCAGCAGGATCGCGTTGACCTCGTCGGCGTGGGTCCACAGCATCCCGTGCGGGGCGCCGTCGATCTCGACGTACTCGGCGTCGGGCAGCGCGGCATGGAAGGGGCGGCCTGTCGCATCGATCGGGAGGATCTGGTCGGCGGTGCCGTGCACGATCAGTGTCGGGATGCCGGCGGCCTTCACGGCCTCCACGTCGCCGCGGAAGTCCTCGATCCAGCTCGCCACGACCGCGTAGGAGGCGACCGGTGCGCTACCGACGGCAACGTTCCAGCTCGCGTCGACGGCGGCCTGGCTGATGCGCGTTCCGAGGTTCTCGTTGAGGTTGTAGAAGTTGCTGTAGAAGTCGTGGAACCACGCGAACCGGTCGCTCTTCGCGGCGGTCTCGATGCCGTCGAAGACGTCTTGCGGAACTCCGGTCGGGTTGTCGTCACCGTGCACCAGGAAGGGCTCCAGCGAGGCGAGGAAGGCGAGTTTGGCGACCCGATCCGCTCCGAACTTCGAGACGTAGCGGGCGAGTTCGCCGGTCCCCATCGAGAAGCCGACCAGGATGACGTCCTGGAGGTCGAGCGTCGACAGCACAGTGTTCAGGTCGCTCGCGAACGTGTCGTAGTCGTACCCGGAGCCCACCTTGCTCGATCCGCCGAAGCCGCGACGGTCATAGGTGATGACGCGGTGACCGGCGGCGAGCAGCTCGCGCGTCTGACGCTCCCAGGAGGCTCCGTTGAGGGGGTAGCCGTGGATCAGGACGACGGGCTGGCCGGCGCCCTGGTCCTCGTAATACAGCTCGATGTCGCCCGAGTTCTCCTGACCGACGGTGATGTACGGCATGGGGGTCTTCTTTCCGTTTCGTGTTTCGACTCACGAGAGAACGATCGTTCTCTCTCGGTGCTGCTAGCCTAGAGAACCAACGTTCTCAACGCAAGACGACGAGGTGAACTCTCCGTGATCGATCAGGAAAGCGCGCGTACCCGGGTCGTGGATGCCGCAGACGCACTGTTCTATCGCCGCGGCATCCAGGCGGTCGGCATGGATGACGTGCGCACCGCCGCGGGAATCTCGCTCAAGCGGCTGTACTCGCTCTTCTCCTCGAAGGATGTGCTTCTTGTCGAGGTCCTCACGGGCCGAATGGCGGAGTGGGATGAGGGCGTCTCGGCAGCTAGCGCGTCCGCCGTCACGCCCCGGGACAAGCTCCTCGCGATCTACGACTTCCTCGACGTCTGGTTCCGGCAAGACGACTTCCGGGGCTGCGCGTTCATCAACTCCTTCGGCGAGCTGGGCGCGGTGTCGCCGGGTGTCGCCGGGATCGCGCGACGTCAGAAGCTGGCGTTCCAGAGCTATGTCGCGGATCTCGTCGAGCAACTCGGCGGGTCGCCGGCGCTCGCAGCTCAGCTCGCCATCCTGGCGGAGGGTGCGCAGACCACGGCGGCGATCTCCGGTCGACCCGACGCGGCGTTTCATGCTCGCGCCGCCGCCGAGGCGCTCATCGCCGGCGAGCTGGCTGCCTGAAGAGCCGATGGTCGTAGGGTTCAGTCATGGTCAAGCCCCCGTCCGACGGCAGGAAGAAGCCCGATGCCGCCGACGAGGTCATCAGGAAGCTGAGCCCCCAGGTGGAGCCGCCGCCCATGTCGCGACCGGTGATGCCGGTGCCGTACGCATACCCGATCCCGTTCGGAGAGCCGCCTGCCGAGCCGGTGACGCTCGTCGAAGGCGAGATCCCCTGGGAGCTTCGCGACGAGGAGTAGTGCGCCGTGTCCTGCCTTCGCGAACGAGCCGGATTCAGCCGCCGGGGAGAGCCTGCTTGACCGCCGCCATCACGGATCTCGCGATCTTCAGATCGCTGAACAGCGGAGAGGTGGCGGTCGCCCAATAACCGCTCGGGGTGAAGATCTCGACCTGGGTGTTGACAATGAACCCCGACACCTCGGTGCCGAACATGGTCGTCCGTGTGGCATAGCTGGAGGTGCGTGAGGTGAGGTCAGCCAGGGTCGGCGGGTCTGGATGCGCCGCGGTCACAATGAGGGAGTTTCCCGTGCGCGGATCATTCCACTGGCACGCCGTGCCCCGGATCGCGACCGCGCGTTCGGCGCTCGTGGTCGCGGCGGGCTGGTAGCTCGGGTCCTTGCTCAGGTTCTTGTCGAGCGAGGCGATGACCGCGGGAGCCACGAGCTCATCGCAGCTGTAGCGCAAGGAGACACCCGTGCCCAGGAACACCGTGGGCGTAGGCGTCGGGGTGGGTGTGGGGGTCGGCGAGGACGCGGCGCGATGTGCGGTCGAAGTCGCGGTGGGGGCCGGGTCGGCCGTGCATCCGGCCAGCCCCATGAGCGCGAGCACAGTCGACGCGAGGACCAGACCCATTTTCCCGCGGTGTCCCATTCCGCGGTGCCCAATTTCCCCGTGCACGACGCCCCCCTGCATGCTCATCTCAATCGTGAGGCCTGTCCGGCGAATCGACAAGTTCTCAGCAAGAACGACTTGATAACGGACATGGATCCGGCGCCCCGGCTCGGCCGTTCCGCACGGGGACGACGGGTGGCGCAGACTGACTTCATGCAGCTTCCCGACAAGGTCCTCGACCTGCTCCGCCATCGCGGCATCACATACCTCGCCACGCTCATGCCCGACGGTTCGCCCCAGTTGACGCAGACCTGGGTCGACACCGACGGTGAGTTCGTGATCATCAACACCGTCGAGGGGCACCAGAAGATCCGCAACATCCGTCGCGATCCGCGGGTGGCCGTCAGCGTCGCCGACCCGCAGAACACGCGCGACTTCGTGCAACTGCGCGGTCAGGTCGTGCGCGAGACCACCGAGGGCGCCGTGGAGCACATCGAAATGCTCTCGCAGCGGTACCTTGGCGAGCCGTACAGCTGGTGGGGTGGCCGCGACCAGGTGCGCGTGATGCTCTACATCCGCGTGGACAAAGTCGGCACCCTGCGCTGAGTCGGAGCCGCCAGTGCCCGGCCGGGGCAACAGGAGGCGCCGAACCGGACGCGCCGAACCGGGAGCAAGCTGAGAATCGCGCCTCGCGGGTGAACTCCTGGCCCCTCCGCGACGTATGACTGTCGTGCCCCCTTGTCGTTTCGGACCCGCGTGAGAGACTGAACCTGATGGATGCTTACCCCCGGGGGAGTGCCCCGCAGACGACTCAGTCCCACGACTTCGATGACGAAGATCCGATCGAGGCGATTCCGATCGCCGAGTTCCTCCTGGACAGCAGGGCGGTCGTCTCCGCGGTCGAGACGGTCATCGACGGCAAGCGGGAGGCAGTGGAGCTCGCCCTCACGGTCCTGCTTGCGGAAGGTCACCTCCTCGTCGAGGACGTTCCCGGCGTCGGCAAGACGATGCTGGCTCGCGCTCTCGCCCGCAGCGTCGACTGCTCGGTGTCGCGCATCCAGTTCACGCCGGATCTGCTTCCGGCCGATATCACCGGCGTCTCGGTGTACAACCAGAACGACCGGGAGTTCGAGTTCAAGCCGGGTCCGGTGTTCGCGAACATCGTGATCGGTGACGAGATCAACCGCGCCTCCCCGAAGACCCAGTCCGCGCTGCTTGAGAGCATGGAGGAGCGCCAGGTCACGGTCGACGGAACGACCTACCTGCTTCCGCGACCGTTCACCGTGATCGCGACGCAGAACCCGATCGAGATGGAGGGCACGTATGCCCTCCCCGAAGCCCAGCGCGACCGCTTCATGGCGCGCATTTCGATGGGATATCCGGATGCCGCGAACGAGGTCGCGATGCTGCGTCAGCGCGAGACCGGCAGCCCGCTCGACGCGCTCCGCCCCGTAGTGTCGCTGACCCGTCTCGCGCAGATGGTTCAGACCGTTCGCCAGGTTTACGTCAGCGCCGCAGTGGAGCAGTACGCCGTCGCGATCGCTTCCGCCACCCGGGTCGACCGGGAGCTGCGACTGGGTGCGAGCCCCCGCGCCACCCTCCAGCTGGTCCGCGCCGCGAAGGCGCGTGCCGCCCTCGACGGGCGCGACTTCGTGCTCCCCGACGACGTGGACGCGCTCGCCGTGCCCGTCCTGGCGCATCGGCTCATGGCGGTTCGCACCTCGGTCGGGGCGAATCCCTTCGGCGGCGAGGCGCTCGCCGACATCACCGCGCGCATCGTCGCCTCGACTCCGGTGCCCCTCGGAGCAGCCGGAACCGCGTGATGACGGATCGGGCGGCGGCACGCTGATGGCGGATCGCCGTGAGAAGGCGGGGAAGTCGAGAACGAGCGAGTGGGCCGCGGCAGCCATCCGGCGCGCGCCGCGAGGTCAGACTCGCGGCGGTCCGGTCTCGGGAGCGGGATCCGCGTCCCGCAGTTCCCTCCGGCGACAGCAGCGGCTCCGTCCGAGTCTGCGCGGGATCGGAACGGCTCTCGTCGGTATTCTTGCGTTCTTCGTCGCATACGGAG
>JALYHS010000041.1 GCA_030776385.1 Actinomycetota bacterium | reverse complement strand
CACCGAAACAGGAGGGCGGGTAGCGTGACCGACCCGACCGCACCGGCACTGAAGCTGACGGGCATCGAACTGCATTACGGATTCGTGAAGGCCCTCGACGGCATCGACTTCGAGGTGCGTCACGGGGAGGTCGTGGCGCTACTCGGGGACAACGGGGCCGGCAAGTCGACCCTGCTGAAAGTCATGTCCGGCGCGCATCGCCCCTCGACTGGGACCATCGCAGTCGACGGGGACCGCGTCGAGCTCACCAGCCCCAAAGCCGCCTCAGCCGTCGGGATCGAGATGGTGTACCAGGATCTCGCGCTCGTCGAAGCGGCAGACGTGGCGACGAACCTCACGCTCGGGCGCGAGCCCGTCAGGCCCGGCCCCCTCGGATGGCTCGGGGTGATCGACAAACGAGCGATGCGCCGAGAGGCCGCTCGGGAACTCGAGGCGCTGGGCGTGACGACCGCGCCGGTCAACCGCTCGGTCGAGATGCTCTCCGGCGGCCAACGGCAGGTCGTCGCCATCGCACGGTCCGCCGTTCGAGTCACCGCAAAGGCACGCGGCGTCCTACTCCTGGACGAGCCGACCGCCGCGCTCGGGTACGCACAGACGAAGCAGGTCGAAGACCTCATCCGAAGGATGGCGGATCGCGGCATCGCGGTCGTCCTCGTCACCCACAACCTGCCGCTCTGCTTCAAGGTCGCCGACCGCATCGCCGTCCTCAACCGCGGGCACAAGGTCGCCGACATCGCCACTGCCGAGACGGCGAACGACTCGGTCGTCGGCTGGATCACCGGATCCAAGGCTCCTCAAGCCCATCTAGCGAGAAATCGATGATCGGCCAGAAGCGGGTGGTCGGGCTCTCGGCCGGAGAACCAGGCGGCAGCGCCGAGATCGTCCTCAAAGAGGCGCTCCGCGGCGCAGAGGCGGCCGGCGCCCGGGTGGAACTCGTCCGCGTCGCCGATCTCAGACTCTCAGTGGGTCCTGATACCCGATCGGACGACGCGGCATGGTTCTGGGACCGACTGATGGACAGTGACGGCCTGATCGTCTCGACGCCGATCTACTCGCGGACGATCCCTGGCCGACTCCGGCTTCTCGGCGACAAGATCTCCGGGCCCCAGGCCGACGCCGTCTTCACAGCGCAGTTGATCCAGATGCGGGCGGAAGGCCGCCGTCCTGCTGTCGAGTTCGAGGTCGACGAGCGGGTGCTGCGGCCGCGCGTGGCGGGATTCATCGCCGTCGGTGGGTCCCTCCCGGCACGATGGAAGTCCCTCGCCCTCCCGCTGATGCACACCCTGACCGAATCGGCCCGGATCGCCGTGGTCGACCAGGTCGAGTTCGCTGGCGCGGGAAGCCAGGCATCGATCGTTCTCGACGCAGGCGCGCTCCAGCGCGCACGCCGGCTCGGCTTCGCCGTCGGCGACCAGGCCGGCCGGGCATTCGAAGACGCTCGGTACACCGGTGACCCCGGCGTCTGCCCCATGTGCCATCTCTCGGTAGTCGTCCTCCGTTCCGATGGGGTGGAGTGCGCGAGCTGTGGGGCGACCGGAACGCTGAGCATCAACGACGGCAAGCCGACGGTCTCCTTTCCGGATGAGGGCAGATCCACATCGGTGATCACGACCGAGGAGAAGCTCGATCACTTCCGTGAGGTGCAGCGGACCGCCGAGGCCCAATCCCTACGGCGCAGCGAGATCGACCAGATCGCTGCCACGTACGCCGCGTGGGACCCGCGCGCGACGCCCAGGAGCGACGGTGCGTAGCCGCCAGCCGGTCGCGCTGCGACGTCGACCCCAGGGCCAACCACATTGTTCTTGTTCACCCCAACCGAACGGATACGCATCCTTATGCTCGCTTACGCGTTGATCGAGCCCGGTCGGGCCCCGGAACTCATCACCGTTCCAAAACCGATTCCCGAACCAGGCGAGGTGCTGATTCGGATCGAAGCGACCTCCGTCAACCCCGTCGACGGTCTCGTAGCGTCGGGTTTCTTCGCCCAGGCGCAGGAGTATCGCTACCCGGCGGTGTTCGGGCGCGACCTTTGTGGCGTCGTCGAGGAGGCCGGGAAGGGTGTGACCCGCCTGCAGGTGGGGGACCGGGTGTGGGGCTTCATCAAGCGGGAGTACGTGGGCAACGGAACGTTCGCGGAATACGTCACCTGCAGCGCGGACCAGTTCGTGATCCAGAAACCCGCGGGGATCTCGGTGCTGGGAGCGGGTTCGATGGGCCTCGCGGGCGTGACGGCGCTCGAGTGCATCGATGTGCTCGAACTCGAGCGCGGCGACACCGTGTTCATCAACCGGGCTACTGGCGGAATCGGCTCATTCGCGGTGCAGATCGCTGCTGCTCGCGGCCTCCGGGTGGTCGCCACAGCAAGGCCAGGTCCGGCTGCGGACCAGATGATCGCCCTCGGCGCCGACGCAACCGTCGACTGGACGACCGGCGACCTCGCCGCTGCGGTTCGTGCCGTTGCGCCAGACGGAGTGTCGGGGATCGTTGACCTGGTGCGCCGGCACGGAGCGACCGGGATCGGGGAAGGAAAAGCCGAGAGCCAGGCGTCGATGAGGGCGCTGGCCGATCGGCTCCTACGACCCGGCGGCCGGTTCTCGTCGACCACCAACGACGCGGACGACGACCTCGTTGCCCGGGGAATCGGCTACAACGTGCACTCCACGCCGTCGTTGTCGAACCTCGGCCATCTGAACGAACTCATCTCGACGGGCCACCTGAACGCCTGTGTGGCGCGAGCGTTCCCGTTCTCTCAGATCGCCGACGCCTTCGCACACCAACAGGCGCATGGCTGCGGCAAGGTGGCGATCGCAGTCGTGGAGCACCTTCTCGAGGACAGCGCTGCGATGTGACCTCGGCGGACGCTCGCAAGCGGCCCGGAGCGCGCGTTGGCAGTTCGACCGGCGCGAGCTTGAGCGCGATCTGACCGTGCCGGGACCGGTCTTGTCGGATCCGGCTCGTTCGCTCACGTCCACAAGTGATGTCACTCGATGAGCATGGATCGAGCGGTGATGGTTTTTCCGATGAGCAGACTGTGTGACTCCTATGGGACTATCCGAGCGTCTTGGGAGTGCCGCGCTTGGGCCCGGGCCGGGCGGTCGCCGCTCTCGACGACCACTCCCGCTACGGCGTCGCCTCGCATGTCGCGTCCGGCGAGACCTCCGCCGGAGCGATCGCCGTGTTCGCTCAGGCCATCAATGCGCAGAGCGTCCCGCAGCAGTCGGTAT
>JALYHS010000040.1 GCA_030776385.1 Actinomycetota bacterium | reverse complement strand
GGGGCGACGACGACGATCGACATCCCACCGGCGAGGAGGGTGCGCGCCATCGTCGCGAGCACGGTGCTGCGCCCCGACTTCGGAGGCCCGGCGACGAGGAAGGTGCGCGCCCCGTCCAGCAGATTCACGCCGCGGGCGCGCAGCTCATCGCCGCCGACGCCGACGAGAGCCCAGCCGGGAACGCGCTCGGCGGGAGTGGCGCGCTCGAGGGCCTCGGTCAGCGTGAGCGACGTCGGCAGGGCATCGAGGCGGAAGGGACGGCGGGATGCGGCGAGCGCGGCATCGCGGGAGGTGGCGCGTACCGCGATCTCGCGCAGCGCCGCGGCCTGCGCCGCCCCCGAAGGATCGGCGGCCAGCAGCGCGATCTGCACCTCGACCGCATTCTCGGAGCGGAACGCCCGGCCGGCGCCAATGGTCTCCGGGAGTTTGCGCGGGTTGAGGTTGGCGAGCGAGTAGTCACCGCGGTCCGTGAGTTTCAGCACCAGCTTGCTGTCCACCAACGTGGACAGTCGACCTGAAAGCAGCTGCCGGTCGCCGCTGATGATGACATGGATGCCGACGCTCGCGCCCTCGCGCAGCAGGAACTGCACCTGATCGACCAGAGCGCCGTCCTCGACGTTGCCGAGACTTGTGAGAAATCCCTCCCACAGGTCGATCAGCAACAGGATGTGCGGAAGGCGCTCGGCTTCGGCAGCGGCCGCCCGCTGCTCGGAGATGTCGGCGAATCCGCCCGCCGACAGCACGGCCTGTCGGCTCGCCACCTCGGCGACCAGACGGGCGAGCAGACGCTGCACCCGATCGACCTGGTGACGCTGCGCGATCGCGCCGGCGTGCGGGAAGTCGGCGAGCGGGAGCAGTGCGCCGTTACCGCAATCGACGCCGTACAGGTGCAGATCGCTCGCCCGCACGCGTGCGGCCGCGACACCGGCGATGGTGCGAAGGGTCTGACTGCGGCCCGAGCGGGGGGCGCCGATCACGAAGAGATGGCCGAAGGCATCCAGGTCGATCAGCGCCGCGCTCTGACTCTGTTCGGCGGGGTGGTCCTCGATGCCGTACGCGAACCCGTGGCGGTCAGCGCCGAACGAGCGCACCAGCGACTCGATCGTCACCTCGTCCGGCAGGGCGGGCAACCAGGGGCGCGGCTGCTCGGCGATCCCGAGGGATTCCGCGGCCAGCCGGATCGCGGACACCAGGGACCGCAGGTCGGTGTCCGCGGCATTCGACGCGTCGGTGACCACCGCGCGCGGGGCAACCGGTGCCGCTTCGGCGAGCTCGGCGAACGTCAGCTGGCGCAGGAACGGTTCGGACTCCGGCTGCGACGAGGCACCCCGGCGCCGTCCGCCGACGCGTCCGGCCTGGAACGGCACGAGCGAACTCGCCCCGAGCCTCACGTACGCGCGTCCCGGCGTCGCCTTGCTGATCCGGGCCGCGTCGGGCGCATCGATCACATCCGAGCTCTCGGAGGCATCCGTCACCCGAAGCGCGATCCGCAGGTTCGTGTTGGCGCGGATCTCGGGGGAGACGACACCGCTCGGCCGCTGGGTCGCGAGGATCAAGTGAATGCCAAGCGACCGCCCGCGCTGGGCGATGTTGACGAGCCCGCGCACGAAGTCCGGGAGCTCGCGGGCCAGGGAGGCGAACTCGTCGATGACGATCGCCAGTCGCGGGATTCCCGGGAGCGCGGGCTGCATGGCGCGCAGGTCGAGGTAGTCGGGGAGGTCTTTCGCCCCCGCGGCGGACAGCAGATGTTCTCGGCGCTTCAGTTCCGCGCCGAGCGACTCGAGGGCGCGCTCGACGAGGTGGGTGTCGAGGTCGGTGACCATGCCGACGGTGTGCGGCAGGTCGACGCAGTCCTTGAACGCCGCCCCTCCCTTGTAGTCGACGAGCACGAAGTTCATCTCGTCCGGCCTGTTGGCGACAGCGAGCGACGCGACGAGAGTTTGCAGTAGCTCGCTCTTTCCCGAGCCGGTGGTACCCGCGATGAGCGCGTGCGGACCGTCGACGACCAGATCGATGGAGAACGCGCCGTCGATCGACTCGCCGACGATCGCGGTCGTGCTGCGCGGAGATCTCGCCCAGCGCGATTGGATCTCCAGCGCGGTCGGCGGTTCGAGGTGCAGCACGTCGAGCAGTCGACTGGCGTTCGGGATGGCGCTGCCGTCGTCGTCCGGGCTGGCATCGCGGATCGGGGCGACACCCCGCGCGACCCAGTCGAGCCAGTCGTTGTCGATGAGATCGGGACGGATGCCCGCAAGCACGTTCACGCGCTGCTGGCGGATTGCCAGCGAGTCGGCGTCCGCGATCACCACCGCCGTGCACTCCTCGGGCAGCAGGCGCTCGTCGGAGTCGACGCACAGGCTGTACACCCCGACTGACGGCCCCTCCTTGAGCAGCTGCACCAGGCCGGGCAGGGTGCGCAGGCGACGCGCGCCGTCGATCACGACGACAATCTCGCTCCCGGTCCAGCTGCTGTTCCCGACGGCCGCGGTGCGTGCATCGATGATCTGCACGAGCTCGGAGATCCTGCGGGCGGTGGTGGTCGCCGTCACGCCGAGGGTCGTCATGGTGTCCTGCCCGAGGGCGGGGCGCACGTGGGGCAGCCACGTCATCCACTCCCAGGTCTCCCGTCCGCCGGAATCGGAGAGCAGGTAGAGCTGCACGTCCCGCGGACTCTGCAGCACGGCGATCTGCGCGACCGCCCACTGCGCGAGTCGCCGGGGGCGATCTCCCCAGCCCGCGATCCCGACGACGCCGCGCTCGGCGAGCTGGAACACGGCGGGCACATCGCGGGCCTCCCAGGTGACGATGCGGCGGTGCTCGAGCTGCTCGGGATCGTCGAGGCTCACGCGAGAAGGCTGGGTTGCGGTCCCGACACGGATGCGGAGGTGATCGGGATCGGACTTCCTCCGCTCCCACAGTCGCGGCAGCGGTCGGGTGGCGATCTCGGCGAGACCCGCGGGATCGGGCGCGTTGCGGAGCAGCTCGGCGCGTTCGAACCGCAGGGCGGTCGCGGCATCCATCTCGATCACGCGCTTGTGCTCGCGGTATTCCGCCATTCGCTGGCGATGCGACTTCTTGCCGCTGCGCCGCGATGACAGGTAGTTGGCCACCATCGTGATCGGCGAGAGAGCAGCGATGAGGAGGAAGTAGTAGCTCTTGAGGAAGATGGCAGAGGCGGCCGCGATCAGCAGCGGGGCGAGGGCCGCGAGGATCGGGAGCGGGCGCGACGGCTCGTCCGGCGGCGGCGACGGCAGCCGCAGCGCCGTGCTCGCATCGGGCGGCAGGATGCGCGGCGGCCGGTTGTAGTCGATGCCACCGCCCTCGGGTGATGGCACGAATGCGGCGAGGTCGTCATCCGGCAGAGCCAGCTCGATCAGACGCCCGGCGATGGCGAGCTGCGCGCCGACCGCCCAGGGGGTGGATGCCGTGATCTCCGCGCCGTCGAGCGTGGCGGCGGTCGACGCTCCCGCCGGTCGCACGGTCACGGAGTCCGCTCCCGCGATGTCCACCAGCAGCTCGAGTGCTGCCACTCGGAAGCGATCGTCGAGGAACAGGGTCGACTCCGGGGACGATCCGATCGTGACCATGCCGCGCCAGGCATGCAGCGAGGTCCCGGCGCCGTCGCCCGAGACGATCCGGAACTGGACGAGCGCGTCCTCGGGCGTCGTCTCGTACGGCGCCAACGCGGCACGCTCGCCGATCACGACCCAGCTGCCCTCGCGGATGGCCGCGGTCGACAGAGGCTCGGTCATCGGCACGACGCGACCGTCGACGACCAGAGCAAGTGCCTGCGATCCGCGGGTCAATCCGACCGCGTCGGCAAGCCGCGGCACGATCTCCGTGAGCGCGCTGCTCTCCTCCGCCTCGAGGAGAACGTTGCCTGCAGCTCCTGTACGCGCGTCGGACACGGTGATCATCAGGCGCATGGGTGGAGTCTATTGAAGCGGCACAAGTAGGGTCCGTTACATGGATGACGCCGAGCTCGCCGCCCTCCGCGCGTCGGGTGCGTTCGCCCAGACGCGCATCACCCCGCCCCCGGCCGTCGGTTCCGCCGGTGCACGCCGGACGCCGGCAGCCTCCGCGTTCGCGGCTCCCGCTGCCACGGCGCACGCACCACGGGGGGCAGCCACCCCCGCCCCGACAGCCTCCACCGCACGCTCGAACATCGAGCTGGTCCTCTCCGGCGGGGAGCGGGTGCGTGTCGCCGGCCGCGGCGTGATCGGTCGTGACCCCAGCGAGGCGCCGGGCGCCTACGTGCATCGCATCGCCCTGGCGGACCCTGACAAGCTGCTCTCGCGGGCGCATCTGGAGTTCGGGCTCGACGGCAACGGCGCGTTCTGGATCTCCGACCTGCACTCCACGAACGGCGCGCTCGTCGAGCGCCGGGGGCAGGCTCAGCAGCGCTGCCTGCCCGGATACCGTGTCGCGATCGAGCCGGGCGATCGCGTCACCTTCGGGGGCCGCATCCTCACGATCGAGGTTGGCTGAACGCGTGGCACGGTACAGCAAAAATAGTCTTGCAATCTGTTCCGATATATCGCTATAGTATCGGTATCGGTCACGAAAACTCGCGGACTCCATCTCCGCGGCGTGACCGGCCCAAGGAGAAACATCATGCGATACAACAAGAACTTCGATCCCCGGATGGCTGCCATGGCGGCCGCGCGCTTCCACCACGGCGCCCCCGGCGAGCACGGTGACCAGGGTCATGACGACCACAGTCACGAGCACCCCGGTCGCGGACGCGGACGCGGAGGCTTCGGCCCCGGCTTCCCCGGTGGCCCCACTGGCCGCGGAGGCTTCGGCGGCGGTTTCGGCCCCGAGATGATGCGCGACTTCGCGCAGGCCTGGGGCGGCGGGGGCCGCGCCCGCAAGGGCGACGTTCGCGCCGCCATCCTCTGCCTGCTCTCGGAGGTGCCGGCCACCGGCTATGCGCTGATCAAGGGCATCGCCGAGCGCACCGACCAGGCCTGGAGGCCGAGCCCCGGCTCGGTCTATCCGACGCTGCAGCAGCTCGTCGACGAGGGCCTGGTGCGCCAGCCCGCCGCCGGCGACGGCAGCGGCGGTCGCACCGACTACGAGTTGACCGATGAGGGCACCGTCTACGTCACCGAGCACAAGGACCAGCTGGATGCCGCGTGGCAGACCGCGGCCCCCCGTTCCGGCGGCGTCGACCACGAGTTCATGTCGAGCTTCGGCAAGCTCGTGGACGCCGTCAAGCAGTTCCCCCGTTCGGCCACGGCCGAGCAGCGGACCGCTGCCACGGCGAAGATCGACGAGCTCCGTCGGGAGCTCTACCGGATTCTCGCCGACTAGCTGTCCGCGGTTGCTCGGATAGATCCTCAGCACTGGAGCGGGGGTTCGCTACATTCGTAGCTGGCCCCCGCTTTCGTCGTGTCGGGGGCGCGGAAATGGAGACAGTCATGGCATCCACCATCGAGTTCGAACTGACCGGCGATGCCGAAGGCGCCAAACAGCTGGTCCTCGCCGCTTTGAGCAACTCCGGCTGGACGGTGAATGCGAAGGACGCCTGGAACTTCGAGATCACGCGCGGCAGCAAGGGCAAGTCGCTCTGGCTCGGAGCGATGGCGGGCAAGGATTTCTACATCCCCTTCAGCCTCGGCTTCTCGAGCGACCCCAACGGGCACCTCGTCGCACGGCTCTCGCGGGATTCGGTCATGGGCGCGGTCCGCGGTGGCGCGATCGGCGCATCGAAGGCCGCGACGGTCTTCGGCGAGACGGCGGATACCATCGGTGCGGCCGCGACGAGCGCCGGCATCTTCGCGGCGACGCGCAACATCGGCTAAGTCTGAGCGGCGGGGGCGCCGGTGGCGGTCGTGTCCGATCCGGTCGGCCGAAGGCGGGCGAGCAGACGCCGAGACGGAAGCTCCCGGATTCGGCGGGGCGTCACCCGCACCAGAACTCGCGCGAACCCGATCGCCGCCCGATACCGACGCGGATGATGTGGCAATCCGTACGCCTCGCGTACGCTCTCGGGCAGCAGGCCGCCGGTCACGGTGCGGACGAGCGGCATGGCCGGTCGCGACCACCACGGGATCGCCCGGGAATGCAGCAGCTCGTGGGCGGTGGCGCGCGCGACGTCGGTGATCTCGAGGCCGGCGACGGCAGCAGCCCAGTAGCCGGCGAACGCCGCGCGCGACGCCGGCCACGCGTCCTCCGGCAGCTGGAGCATCGTGCCGAGCCGGGCTCCGGCGGCATAGATCTCGTCGGCAACGTCCGGAGCAAGCGCGCCGTGCACCTGTTCGTGCACGGTCCGACCCACCTCGTGCAGGGTCGCCGCGACCCACAGCTGGTGCTCGGCATCCTGGGCGCCGGGGATGCCGCGGTGCCGGGCATCCACGTATCGGGTCGCCAGTTGCTGCTGCTCCTCGTCCCCGAGTCCGATCGCGTACACGTAGCTGAGCGTGTTGCGCAGCCGCCGCATCGGATCGCTCGCGAAAGAGCTGTGCTCCGCCACCCCGCGCGCCACCACGGGGTCGGCGAGCTGCAGCAGAATCGCGGCGGCGCCGCCGAGCACGAGCACGCCGTCGGCGGCGTACTCCTCGAGGTTGCGCGCGCCGGCCATGGTCCATCGTCGCGCACGAGGCTGCGAGTTGATGCGGGTAGAGTTCTCCTGGCCCGAAAGTCTCTTGACGTCGAACTATCTCGTCATCGAGACATCGTCCAAGCGACGAATACGGGTCGCCCCGGCGAACGCAGACGGAAGAAGCAAGAAGCGTGGATCTTTTCGAATACCAGGCCCGTGATCTCTTCGAGAAGTACGGTGTCCCCGTGCTGCAGGGCATCGTCGCCGACACACCCGAGGAGGTGCGTGCCGCAGCCGAGAAGCTCGGCGGCGTCACCGTGGTGAAGGCCCAGGTCAAGGCGGGCGGTCGCGGGAAGGCCGGAGGCGTCAAGGTCGCCACAACCCCCGCGGATGCCGAAGAACTGTCGAGAGGCATCTTCGGTCTCGAGATCAAGGGCCTCACCGTCAAGCGCGTGATGGTCGCGGCAGGTGCCGACATCAAGCAGGAGTACTACTTCTCCGTCCTCCTGGATCGGGCCAACCGCTCCTACCTCAGCCTGTCGAGCTTCGAGGGCGGCATGGAGATCGAAGAGCTCGCGGTCGAGCGTCCCGAGGCCCTCGCCCGCGTCGAGGTCGACCCTGAGCAGGGTCTCGACCTGGAGAAGGCGAAGGCCATCGCCCTCGCCGCGCACTTCCCGGCCGAGCTCATCGACAAGGTCGCCCCCGTCTTCGTGAAGCTCTATGAGGTGTACGTCGGCGAAGACGCGACGCTCGTCGAGGTCAACCCGCTGGTGCTGACCGGTGACGGCGACATCGTGGCTCTCGACGGCAAGGTCTCCCTCGACGAGAACGCCGACTTCCGTCACCCCGAGCACGAGGCGCTCGAGGACAAGGATGCCGCCGACCCCCTCGAGGCGAAGGCCAAGGCCCTCGGCCTCAACTACGTGAAGCTCGACGGCCAGGTCGGCATCATCGGCAACGGCGCGGGGCTCGTCATGTCCACGCTGGATGTCGTCAGCTACGCGGGCGAGAACCACGGTGGGATGAAGCCCGCCAACTTCCTCGACATCGGGGGCGGAGCATCCGCCACCGTCATGGCGAACGGCCTCGACGTGATCCTCGGCGACGAGCAGGTCAAGAGCGTGTTCGTCAACGTCTTCGGCGGGATCACCTCCTGCGTCGCGGTCGCGGAGGGCATCGTGAAGGCTCTCGAGATCCTGGGCGACACGGCGACCAAGCCGCTCGTGGTGCGCCTCGACGGCAATCAGGTGGAGGAGGGCCGCGCCATCCTGGCCGCCGCCAACAATCCGCTGGTTACTCTCGCCACGACCATGGATGACGGCGCCGCCAAGGCAGCTGAACTCGCCAACCGCTGATTGAGCCCGTCGAAATCAACCGCCGATTGAGCTTGTCGAAATCTAAGGACTGAAAACAACAATGTCGATCTTCCTCAATAAGGACAGCAAGGTCATCGTCCAGGGCATCACCGGCGGTGAGGGCACCAAGCACACCGCGCTGATGCTCAAGGCGGGAACGCAGGTCGTGGGCGGCGTCAACGCGCGCAAGGCGGGCACCACGGTCGAGCACGATGGCGGCATCTCGTTGCCAGTGTTCGGCACTGTCGCCGAGGCCATGGCCGAGACCGGCGCCGACGTGTCGATCATCTTCGTGCCGCCGGTCTTCGCCAAGGACGCGATGCTCGAGGCCATCGACGCCGGCATCCCGCTGCTCGTCGTGATCACCGAGGGCATCCCCGTGCAGGACACGGCCGAGGCCTGGGCGCACGCCAAGGCGAAGGGCGGTACCCGAATCATCGGCCCGAACTGCCCCGGAATCATCACGCCGGGCGAGTCGCTGGTCGGCATCACGCCCGCGACGATCACCGGCTCCGGCCCGATCGGTCTCGTCAGCAAGTCGGGCACCCTGACCTACCAGATGATGTTCGAGCTTCGCGACCTGGGCTTCTCGACCGCGATCGGGATCGGCGGTGACCCGATCATCGGGACGACGCACATCGATGCGCTCGCTGCGTTCGAGGCCGACCCCGACACGAAGGCGATCGTCATGATCGGCGAAATCGGCGGAGACGCCGAGGAGCGTGCCGCCGACTACATCAAGGCGCACGTCACCAAGCCTGTTGTCGGCTACGTCGCGGGCTTCACGGCTCCCGAAGGCAAGACGATGGGCCACGCCGGCGCGATCGTGTCGGCCGGTGCCGGCACCGCCCAGGGCAAGAAGGAGGCCCTCGAGGCCGCCGGGGTCAAGGTCGGCAAGACGCCGTCCGAGACCGCCGACCTGATGCGCGAGATCATCGCAGCGCTCTAGCGCGCAGGAGCCGAGAGCGGAGAGCATTTCCAGCCTCCGCTGCGGGGCCACGGCCCGTGCCAGCGCCGACGCCCGTCTCGGGCGCCGGGTCACGTTCGGGCGCATCGTCGCTTAGGCTCGCGATATGCGTGCACGTCCCCTCGTTCTGGTTGCCGCGGGCGCCGCCGTCCTCATGCTGCTTGCCGCATGTCAGTTCTTCCCGTCGAGCTCAGGGTCAGGCTCGGGTTCGACGACGACGGGTGCGTCCGGCACCGGCGAGACCGTCGCTTCCGATCTGAAGCCGTACTACGGGCAGACGCTCACGTGGACGAAGCCGAATGCCGGGATCGACACCACGAATGTGACGGTGCCGCTCGACTGGTCGGACCCGACGGGGAAGACCATCAAGATCGCGATTGCCCGGCACTCGGCCGGGAAGGCATCCCTCGGTTCGCTGTTGATCAACCCCGGCGGACCCGGCCGCTCCGGCTTCGACTTCGTCCAGCAGTCCGTGAGCTACGTCGTCACGCCTGCGGTGCTGGCCACATACGACATCATCGGTTTCGATCCGCGCGGCGTGAACCACTCGACGCCGAAGATCACCTGTTACACGGATCCGAAGAAGGAGGATGCGCTCCTCTACGGCACGTACGCGAGTCCCTACGGCACGCAGGGCTGGATCGACGAACTGACCGCGGTTGAGAAGGACTGGGCTGCGGCCTGCCTGCAGAACACCGGGCCGCTACTCGGTCACATCGATGCGGCGAGCAATGCACGCGACATGGACGTCATCCGCGCCGTGCTCGGCGACAAGAAGATGCACTACCTCGGCTACTCGTACGGCACATACCTGGGCACGATGTACGCGGAACTCTTCCCCGGCAAGGTCGGCCGGATGGTGCTCGACGGCCCGATCGATCCGCTCGTCGGCGACCTCGACTCGCTCGCCACCCAGATGGCGGGCTTCGACAGCGCGCTGAAGAGCTACATGGCCTTCTGCCAGCAGAAATCCGGATGCCCGTTCACCGGCACCGTCGCGGAGGGACTCCTGCAGGTGCGCGCCGTGCTCGACGGCATCGACACCCGCCACCTCGTCGCCACAGACGGACGCAAGCTCGACTCGGCGACCGTCGGCACCGGTATCTCGTACACCCTTTACTCCCAGTCGAGCTGGCCGGCGCTGACCGCGATGTTCCAGGACCTGGCGAAGGGTGACGCCGACTCCAGCTTCGCGAATGCCGACGCATACAACGGTCGCAATTCCGACGGAACGTACACCGACAACGCCTCGGACGTGTACGCCGCGGTGACCTGCGCCGAAGGTAACCTCGGGACGGATGGGGTAACCGCCCTGCAGGGCCTGGCGAAGATCGACGCGGCGGCCCCGATCCTCGGTAAGTACTTCGCCGAGGATGACTACGCGGTGCTCGACACGGCCTGCTCGAACTGGCCGGAACCGGTCGCGAAACTGCCGAGCTCGTTCGCGGCCAAGGGCGCCCCACCGATCATGGTCGTGGCGACCACCAACGACCCGGCCACGCCGTACGCCGGCGGTGTCTCGCTGTCGAAGCAGCTCTCGAGTGGCGTGCTCGTCACCCACAAGGGCGAGGGCCACACCGTCTACGCGCAGGGCGACACGTGCGTCGACAACACAGTGGATGCCTACCTGATCTCGGGAAAGGTGCCGACGAGCGACCCGATGTGCTCGTGACCCTCGCAGCGATTATGGGGGTCCTGTTCGTTGTGGTGATGTTCGGCGCCGGGGTGGCGGCGATCGTCTTCCGGTCGAGGATCGCTGCCTGGAATGCGCAGGCCAACCGTGACAGTTTCGGCAAGTTCGGTGAGCGGGTGGCGAAGAACTCGACACCCGCCTGGCCGGTGATCATCGGCGTCGGCCTGATCCTGGTTGGCGCGGTCTCGCTGCTGCGGGTGCTCTTCCCCGGCTCGCCGTAGCCCGTAGCGCGCCGAAAAGTCGCGTGCGCGCCGCGGAGTGGCGGCG
>JALYHS010000039.1 GCA_030776385.1 Actinomycetota bacterium | reverse complement strand
GTCCCCCGGAGAACTGGCGCGCAGGCAACGAAGGCTGGCAAGGTGAACGGACTCCTCCGCACGATCTCCTCGCCGAGCAGAGCGCCATCGGGGGAATGCTTCTCAGCAAAGATGCCGTGGCCGATGTCGTGGAGACGGTGCGCGGGGTCGACTTCTACATCCCGAAGCACGAGGTCATCTTCGAGGCGGTCCTCAACCTCTACTCGCACGGGGAGCCCACCGACGTCATCGCGGTCACCGATGAGCTGACGAAGACCGCACTGCTGCAGCGCGCGGGCGGTGCCGAATATCTGCACACGCTCACCGGCCTGGTGCCGACCGCGGCCAACGCCGGCTACTACGCCTCGATCGTCGCCGAGAAGGCCGTGCTGCGCCGACTCGTCGAGGCCGGAACGCGCATCGTGCAGATGGGCTACGCCAGCGAGGGCGAGGTCGTCGACCTCGTCAACAACGCGCAAGCCGAGATCTACGGGGTGACCGGTGGCGTCGAGGCCGAGGACTACGTTCCGCTCGTCGAGGCGATCGACACCGCGGTCGACGAGATCGAGCGCGCTCGCGGGCGCGACGGCGAGATGGCGGGCGTGCCGACCGGCTTCGCCGAACTCGACGAGCTCACCAACGGTCTGCACGGTGGGCAGCTGATCATCGTGGCCGCCCGTCCAGGTCTCGGCAAGTCGACCCTCGCGCTCGACTTCGCCAGGGCCGCGACCGTGAAGCACCACATGCCGGCCATCTTCTTCTCGCTCGAGATGGGGCGCAGCGAGATCGCGATGCGCCTGCTTGCGGCCGAGTCATCCATCCCGATGCAGACGCTGCGCAAGGGCAACATGGAGCAGCGCGACTGGGACAAGCTCGCGCAGGTGCGCGGGCAGATCGCGGATGCCCCGCTCTACATCGACGACAGCCCCAACATGACCCTCGTCGAGATCCGGGCGAAGTGTCGCAGACTCAGCCAGAAAGTCGGGCTCAAGATGGTCGTCATCGACTACCTGCAGCTGATGACCTCCGGCAAGAAGGTCGAGTCCCGTCAGCAGGAGGTCAGCGAGTTCTCGCGGGCGCTCAAGCTGCTCGCCAAGGAGCTCAGCGTCCCGGTCATCGCGCTGTCGCAGCTCAACCGTGGTCCGGAGCAGCGCGCAGACAAGAAGCCGGCTCTCGCCGACCTCCGCGAATCGGGGTCGCTCGAGCAGGACGCCGACATCGTCATCCTGTTGCACCGCGAAGACGCCTACGACCGCGAGGCGCCGCCCACCGGCGAAGCCGACCTGATCGTCGCCAAGCACCGCAACGGCAGACAGGACACGATCAAGGTCTCGTTCAGCGGCATGTACTCGCGGTTCACCGACATGGCACGCATCTGATTTTTTCGTCGGACGGGCCGTATTCGGCGGTCCTCGCGAGGTGAGCGCTGTCCGGCGCCTGACTCGGCGCGCCGCACATCCTCGAGCGCGCACCAGAACGGGCCCGCGCTCGAGGTTCAGGTGCGCGCTCAAGGCCGCTGATCGGGGCGAAGCTCCCAGCGGGCGGAAGTAGACTCGCTGCCGTTCCGCATCCTCGGATGCCCGTCGGATTCGCGCAAGAGAGAGGCAGCCGCTCGTGTCAGCTTGGGTTGCCCCGGCTCTGCGCGCGATCGTCGCACTCGCGGTCGGATTCGCGATCACCTTCACGCCGGCGCACTCGGCGGCCTTCGGCCTCGTGGCGTTCGGATCGTTCGCGGTAGTCGCGGGCGCGGTCCTGCTCGCGGGGTCGTTCGGCAGCCGCGGTGACGCGTCGTCGCGAGGGCTGTTCCTCACGCAGGGCGTCGTCACCGTCCTGGCGGGGATCGCGGCGCTCGTTCTGCCCGAGGGCGGTGTGCACTATCTCGTGTTCGTCGTCAGCGCGTGGGCGATCGTGACGGGCGCGCTCGAGCTGGTGAGCGGCATTCGGGCCCGAACCCGGCTGCCGGCGGCGCGCGACTGGATGATCCTCGGCGGCCTCACCCTGCTGTTGGCGATCGGGTTCCTCGTCGTTCCGCCGGACTACACCCAGACCCTCGGCGGTATCGAGCAGATCAAGGGGCAGCTGACCGCCTCGGTCGTGCTGGTCGGGATGTTCGGCGCCTGGGCCATCGTCGCCGGCGTGCTGCTCGGCATCTCGGCGGTCTCGGCGCGCGGCGCGCGTGCCGCGTCTCCGATCGACAGGACGGTCGCGTCGTGAGCGCCGCGAAGAAGCCGGGCGCCGCGAGCCGCAGCCAACCGACGCGCAAGGATAGGACGCGTCCCGTCGAGCTGGTCGGACTGTCCGCCGTCTTCGGCGTGTTCACCGGCCTGATCGTCGGCCTCGCCACCCGCGAGTGGATCCTGGCCGCCATCTTCTTCGGCGTCGTCTTCATCGTGAGCCTGGTGTCGCTTGCGATGATCATGCTCGGTCACACCCCGGATGCCGACCGACCGAAGGTCGACGACGAGACCCCGTCGACGCACTAGTTGCCGCGCGCGGAACCCGCGAGCGCGCCGCTGTGTCGCTCGCGCGCCAGAGAATCTCGGCGCGGGTGCGACAAACCGGAGCGGAAGGGCTACTCCGGCAGTAACCCCACCAGCTGGTCGGCCAGCCCCACATAGCTTGCCGGGGTGAGCGCGAGAAGCCGCGCCGTGGCATCCGGTCCGATGTCGAGGCCCTGCACGAAGGCGCGCAACTCGGCCGGGCCGGTGCGGTGGCCGCGGGTGAGCTCCTTGAGAAGGGCGTACGGGTCCGCGATCGAGCTGCGCCCGGCCGTGACCTCGGCGCGGATTACCGTCTGGATCGCCTCGCCGAGCACCTCCCAGTTGCCGTCGAGGTCGGCGGCGAGGGCGTCGTGGGCGATGGCGATCTCGTCCAGGCCGCGCGCCAGATTGTCGAGCGCCAGCAGCGAGTGACCGACGGCGACCCCGATGTTGCGTTGGGTGGTCGAGTCGGTGAGGTCACGCTGCATCCGGCTGGTGACGAGCGTGGCAGCCAGAGAATCGAGGAGTGCCGACGAGAGCTCGAGGTTGGCCTCCGCATTCTCGAAGCGGATCGGGTTGATCTTGTGCGGCATCGTCGAGGAGCCGGTGGCGCCGGGCTGCGGGATCTGGGTGATGTATCCCATCGAGATGTAGGTCCACAGATCGGTGCAGAGGTTGTGCAGGATCCGATTGAGGTGGCTCATGCCGCTGAACAGCTCGGCCTGCCAGTCGTGCGACTCGATCTGGGTGGTCAGCGGATTCCAGCTGAGCCCGAGGGAGGTGACGAACTCGCGCGAGATGGTCGGCCAGTCGGCATCCGGATCCGCGGCGACATGCGCGGCGAAGGTGCCGGTCGCCCCGCTGAACTTGCCGAGGATCTCGACCGCCTCCACCCGGGCGAGCACGCGTTCGAGCCGGAAGACGAAGACCGCGAACTCCTTGCCGACGGTGGTCGGGGTGGCGGGCTGTCCATGGGTGTGGGAGAGCATCGGGGTGGCGCGCTCGTCGATCGCGATTCTGCGGAGGCCGGCCAGAACATCCCGGAACCGCGGAAGCCAGGCCTCGCGGATCGCGGCGCGCACGGTGAGCGCGTAGCTGAGGTTGTTGATGTCCTCACTGGTGCACGCGAAGTGGGTGAGCTCGGCGATGTCGGTGAGGCCGAGCGCCGCGAGCTTGCCGCGGACCAGGTACTCGACCGCCTTCACGTCGTGGCGGGTGGTCGCCTCGAGGGTGGCGAGCTCGTCGATCTCGGGCTGACCGAACTCCGCGGCGAAGGTGCGAAGCGCGCGCGCCTGCTCGGGGTCGAGCGGAGTCGAGCCGAACATGCAGCGCTCGGTGAGGGCGATGAGCCACTCGACCTCGACGTGCACCCGGGCGCGGTTGAGGCCGGCCTCGGAGAGGTGCTCGCCGAGACCCTGCACGGCCGCACGATACCGCCCGTCGAGTGGGCTGATCGGCTGCGGGGGAAGCGGACTCATGAGACTCCCTGTCGGATTCCGGGTTCGAGCTGTCGGAAGAGGGCGACGCTCGCCCGTTCGATGGTGGCCAGCACGCTCTCGAAGAGGGCGGCATCCGAATAGTACGGATCCGGCACGTCCATCGTGCCCGATCCGTCGGGTTCGAACGTCATCAGCAGCTGCACCTTGGCGCGGTCGGGCTCGCTGGTCGCCCACTCGCGGAGGGTGCGCTCCTGGCCGCGGTCGAAGGCGACGACCAGGTCGAGCTCCGAGAACCACTCTGGATCGAACTGGCGCGCGCGGTGCTTGCTGCCGTCGTAGCCACGGGCCTTGAGCGCGGCAATCGTGCGCGGATCGGCGGGTTCGCCAACGTGCCAGTCTCCGGTCGCGGCCGACTCGACGGAGACTCTGCCCGAGTAACCGCCGTCCGCAATGAGGCGGCGGAAGATCGCCTCGGCCATCGGAGAGCGGCAGATGTTGCCGGTGCAGACGAAGCAGATGCGGAAGAGCGTGGGGTCGGGCGCCGAGTCAGTGTCCTCGAAGCCGCCAATGCTCATGCCTTCATCATCCACTGTGCGATGCCTCCTCCACAGCGGTCGGCCGGGCATTCGATTCCCGGATGCCCGGCGCGGGGCCACGCCGAGGTTCCGAGTCGGGCACGCTCGCCTCGTGGCCGGGCATCCGCTCGGTGCCGGGCCGCCGCACCCTGCCCTGCCGCACCCTGCCCTGCCGTACCTGCCGTGTCGTGTCCTGTCCTGTCCTGTCCTGTCCTGTC
>JALYHS010000038.1 GCA_030776385.1 Actinomycetota bacterium | reverse complement strand
CGAGGGTCCCGTCCAGCCAAATGCCGAAGATCCGGTTGCCGTCGCGGGCGGTTGCGTCGGCGTAGCGCTGCAGGGTGGCGCGGGTTCCGTCGATGTCGGTGGTCACGAACGAGGGGCCGACCCAGGGGCGGATGTGCTCGCGCGCGCGATCCATATGCGCGGCAAACTCGTCCGCCCGCCAGGGGTCGAGGGGGCGAAGTTCGGCGGTGGGGGTCAGCTGCACGATAAACACGGATTCAGTCTGGTGGGTCTCGGCAGGCTCGACCACCAGGGAGCGAGGTACTCTCGCGGCATGTGCCGGAATATTAGAGTCCTTCACAACTTCGAGCCGCCGACGACGGATGACGAGGTGCGGGAAGCCGCGCTGCAGTTCGTCCGCAAAGTGAGCGGCTCGACGCATCCCTCGCGGGCCAATGCGGCGGCGTTCGAGCGCGCGATCGAGGAGATCGCATTCGTCACGCGGCAGATGCTTGACGAGCTGGTCACGAACGCTCGGCCGAAGACCCGAGAGACCGAGGCGGTCAAGGGTCGCGCGCGTCACGAGGCGCGCATGGAGCGCGAGGTGCGGATTCGGACAGCGGCGGGTGTCTCGGGGTAGGTCTCGACGGGCTCGACCAGCGACGGGGCTCGACCCGCGACCGCTAGGCCTGCGCCCGCTCGAGCACCAGTTCGCGCACGCGGCCGGCATCCGCAGCGCCGCCCATCGCCTTCATGACCGCGCCGATCACGGCTCCGGCCGCCTGCACCTTGCCATCGCGGATCTTCTCGAGCACATCGGGCTGCTGCGCCAGGGCGGTGTCGATCGCGGCGATGAGGGCGCCATCATCCGAGACCACTTTCAGACCGCGCGCGTCGACCACCTGCTGCGGAGTGCCCTCGCCGGCGATCACGTGCTCAATCACTTGGCGTGCGAGGCGGTCGGTTAACACACCGGTCTCGACGAGCTCGACCACCGCCGCCACATCTGCCGGGCTGATGAGGGATGCTGCGTCCGCATCCTGGGCGTTGGCGAGGCGGGCGATCTCGCCCGTCCACCACTTGCGAGCTGCCTGCGGGCTCGCGCCGGCGGTGACCGTGTCCTCCACCTCGACCAGGAGTCCGGAGTTCTGCACATCTTGGAACTCGAGGTCGGTGAAACCCCACGCATGCTTCAGTCTGTTCCTACGAACAGCTGGCGGTTCGGGAAGCGCCGCTCGCAGCTGTTCGATGAGTTCGGGCTTCGGCTCGATGGGAAGGAGGTCCGGCTCGGGAAAGTATCGGTAGTCGTCTGCGTCGCTCTTGACGCGCCCGGCGGATGTCACACCTGTGTCCTCGTGCCAGTGGCGGGTCTCCTGGGTGATGGTTCCGCCGCCGTCCAGGATGGCGGCCTGACGCTGGATCTCGTACCTGACTGCCCTTTCGACGCTGCGCAATGAGTTGACGTTCTTCGTCTCGGTGCGGGTGCCGAGCTTGCTGGGCTCTTCGCCGGGCTTAACGCGCCTTCTGAGGGAGACGTTGGCGTCGCAGCGCAGGTTGCCACGCTCCATGCGCGCCTCGCTGATGTCAAGCGCGCGCACGATGTCCCGGATCGTCGCGACGTAGGCCTTCGCGACCTCGGGAGCACGCTCCTCGGCGCCGATAATCATCTGGGTGACGATTTCCACCAGCGGGACGCCAGCGCGGTTGTAGTCCACCAGCGAGTATTCGGCACCCTGGATGCGACCGGTGGAGCCTCCGACGTGCGTGAGCTTGCCGGCATCCTCCTCCATGTGTGCGCGCTCGATCGGGACGGTGAAGATGCTGCCGTCTGAGAGCTCGACGTCGACGCTGCCCTCGCCCGCGATCGGCTCGTCGAACTGGCTGATCTGATAGTCCTTCGCCAGGTCGGGGTAGAAGTAGTTCTTTCTTGCAAATCTGCTCGTGCTTCTGATTTCGCAGCCGAGCGCAAGGCCGAGGGAGATGGCGTACTCGACGGCTTTCTCGTTGACCACCGGGAGGGCACCCGGCAGCCCCAGGTCGACGGGGGTGACCTGCGTGTTCGGACCGACATCCTGCGGCGCATTCTTGCGGGCCGGGTTGGGCGCGTCGCTGAACATCTTCGTCTGCGTGCTGAGCTCGACGTGCACCTCGAACCCGAGAACCGGCTCGAACAGCTCGAGAGCCTTGTCGTAGTCCATGAGGGGTGCCTTCGCCATGTGTCGATTCTACGGAGGGTCTCTGTTCCTCTCCTCCACAGGGTCTCAGGGGTGCGACTTGTGCACCACTTTGCTCATTGACTAGAACATATGTTCGACTATGCGGAGAATGGAGGCATGCCTACCCCCACCGCATTCGCGTCGTTGACCTGTCCCGGGTTTCCCGGACACCTGAGTTGGGGCGATGATCGTCCCGGAAGGAGTCTGGAGAATGCCTGGTGCGAAGCCTGAAGAGTTCCGTCGTCGTGCGGTGGAGTTGGCCCGGTCGGGTCAGAAGCCGGTCGCTGAGATCGCGAGGGATCTCGGGATCAGCGAGTCGGGTTTGCGTCGCTGGATGGCGCAGTCCGATGTCGACGATGGGACTGCTGCTGGGGTCAGTCGTGATGAGCGTGCTGAGTTGGTTCGGTTGCATCGCGAGAACCGAGTTCTCGCGATGGAGATCGAGATTCTTAAGCGTGCGTCAGCCTATTTCGCGAGGGAGAACGTCCTCCCAAAATAGGGTTCCGGCTGGTCCACGAAATCAGCTGCGACGGGTTCCCTGTCGCGGTGATCTGCCGGGTGTTGAAGGTGTCGACGTCGGGGTATTACGAGTGGCGATCCCGGCGTCCGTCAGTTCGCGATGTCGATGATGCTCATCTGATCGACACGATCCGCGAGCTGCATCAGCTCGCCCGCGGGACCTACGGTGTCCGCCGTGTCCATGCCGAGTTAGTCCTCGGCCGTCGGCTGCGGATCGGTCACGGCCGGGTTGAACGTCTGATGCGCCTGGCCGGGCTGCAGGGCGTTCACCACCGCAGATGGCGTCGCGGCGGTGGTGGTCGACTGCCGGCTGTGTTCGAGGATCGCGTGAAACGGGTGTTCGTCGCCGACGAGCCAGACAAGCTCTGGGTGACCGACATCACTCAGCACCGCACCGGTGAGGGTTGGCTTTACTGCGCCGCCGTCATCGACGTGTTCTCCCGCCGCTGCGTGGGCTGGTCGATCGCCGATCATCTGAGGACTGAGCTCGTGGTCGACGCGATCGACATGGCCCGTTGGCGACGCAAACCCGTCGGCACTGTGGTCCACTCGGATCGAGGAGCCCAGTTCACCTCATGGCTGTTCGGGACCCGCTTGCGCGAAGCCGGCCTCATGGGATCGATGGGCAAAGTCGCGTCCGCTTACGACAACGCGCTCATGGAATCGTTCTTCGGCTCGATGCAGATCGAGCTCCTCGACCGCCGCGACTGGGCGACCCGCACGGAGCTGGCGAACGCGATGTTCGAATGGATCGAAGCGTTCTACAACTCCCGCCGACGCCATTCCGCGATCGGGTATCTCAGCCCCATCGAGTTCGAAACCCTTCACACCACCGCCGCTACCGCGGCATGATCAACACAAAGAAACCGTCCGGAAAAGTCGGGACAGGTCAGGCGAGTAACCCGCGACCGCGCCGACTACACCCTCACCCCACCAGAATCACTCGACCCCACCCGCACACCCATCCCCACACCACCCAAAACAGCAATGATTCAACGCGCACTTCAGTCGGCGCGATGAGCAGCCGAACCGGAAGCGTCTCCGTCGCGCGCTCGCCCGGCGACGGGGGTCAAATCGAGCGAGTCCCGTGCGGCCCGGCACAAACACGAAGTGGAGCTACCGAGGCCGTGAGAACCCAGGCGCGAACCGCGATCGCGGCCGCGAGATCCGAGACCGGCCAGCTAACCCAGCGCCGGCGCCTGGGCGAGCAACGGGCCGCCCCACTGCGCGACCAGCAGCTGCTCGAGCGCGGCGCCGACCGTGTAGAGCCGGACGTCCTCCCGAGCGGGAGCCATGAACTGGATGCCGACCGGCAACCCGTCCTCCGGCGCAAGACCGGCGGGCAACGAGATGCCGGGTACGCCCGCCAAGTTCGCCGGAATCGTCGTCAGGTCGTTCAGATACATTGCCAGAGGGTCGTCGATCTTCTCGCCCAACTTGAACGCGGTCGTCGGCGCCGAGGGCGTCGCCAGCACGTCGGCGACCGCGAAAGCGGCATCAAAATCCTGCTGAATCAGCGTGCGCACCTTCTGCGCGCTGCCGTAATAGGCGTCGTAGTAGCCGGCCGACAGTGCATAAGTGCCCAAGATGATCCGGCGCTTGACCTCATCGCCGAAACCAGCCTCGCGCGTAGCCGCCATGACCTGCTCGACTGTTCCGCCGCCGGCCGGCGTGACTCGCAGACCGAAGCGCACCGAGTCGAACTTGGCCAAGTTGCTCGACGCCTCCGCGGGGAGGATCAGGTAGTACGCCGCGATCGCGTACTCGAACGAGGGCGCGCTTACCTCGACGATCTCGGCTCCCTGCGCCTCGAGCAGTGCGAGCGACTCTTGGAAGCGCTGCAGCACCCCCAGCTGAAACCCCTGACCCGGTTGCGAGAGTTCCCGCACCACGCCGATCCGGAGTCCGCGCACCGAACCATCGCGCTCACCAGCGCGGGCTGCATCGGCGAAGGAGGGCCAGGCATCCGGAATGCTCGTGGAGTCGCGCGGGTCGTGACCTCCAATCACATCGTGCAGCAGCCCCGCATCGAGCACAGTCCGCGTGACCGGCCCGACCTGATCGAGCGACGATGCCAGCGCGATCGCGCCATAGCGGGACACGCCGCCGTACGTCGGCTTCATCCCGACAGAGCCGGTGACCGCGGCGGGTTGACGGATGCTTCCCCCGGTGTCCGAGCCAAGTGCGAGTGGCGACTCGAACGCGGACACCGCCGCTGCCGACCCACCACCGGAGCCGCCGGGGATGCGCGTGAGATCCCACGGGTTGTGCGTGCTGCCGTAAGCGGAGTGCTCGGTGGACGAGCCCATCGCGAACTCGTCCATGTTGGTCTTGCCGAGCGGGATCAGGCCGGCGGCCCGCATTCGCGCGACAACGGTGGCGTCGTAGGGCGGGATCCAGCCCTCCAGGATGCGCGACCCGGCCGTCGACGGCATGTCGAGAGTGCAGAGCACGTCTTTGATGGCGACCGGAACGCCCGCCAGGGGCGAGAGGGTCTCGCCCGCGGCCCGTCGCGCGTCGATCGCGGAGGCCGTGGAGAGTGCCGCCGAGTTCAGGTGCAAGAACGCGTGGATGTCGCCATCGACCGCCGCGATCCGGTCCAGGTGGGCCTGCGTCGCTTCGACGCTGGAGACCTCACCGGACGCGATCTTGGCCGCGAGCTCCGACGCGTCGAGGGCAATCAGCTCGGTCCCTCTCACTGCTCCTCCCCCAGGATCGCGCTCACCTTGAAGCGATCGCCGTCACGCTCGGGCGCACCCGACAGGGCCTGTTCCGCGGTCAGCGTCGCGCCGGGAACGTCGGCCCGCATGACCGTTCCGAGCGGGATCGGGTGGCTTGTGGCCAAGACATCCGCGGTCGCGACCTCGCTGACTTTCGCAACCGAGTCGACGATGTGACCGAGCTCGCCGGTGAGCCGGGTGATCTCCTCGTCGCTCAGAGCGATGCGGGCGAGATTCGCGAGATGGGTCACGACCTCGGGCGTGATCTCGGACATGGCATGGCTCCGAACTGCGAGGGGTGGGGGTCGAGTTCAGTCTACGAGTTGCTAGACCCGCGGTCCGCGCGGCGCTGTGCCGTGCGCACGCGAGAGCGCGAGCGCCGAGCTGCCGTCGAGACCGAGAACAAGGTCGCCGCGCCCGATCCCGATGAGAACCATGTTGCGCAGCGATTCGGTGCCGTTGACGAAGTAGCCGTCGTGCCCGACCACAGAACCCATCGACTTGCCGGTGAGGGGGTCGACTGCGCCGTCCACACCGAAGCGGTGCGCGCCGTAGGCGGCCGAGGTGGGCTGGCTGCCGAACAGCCCGGTCTGGGGCACCGGATCGGTCGCACCCGCGCCGACCCACACGTTGCCGTTGGTGACGTTGAGCTGGCCGGCGGTTCGCGCGGGGCTGCCGGGGGATCCCACAATCGCAAGGGCGTCGACGCTCACCTGGTCGTTCTGCAGGGAAAGCATCGCGGCCGTCGAGCCATAGGAGTGGGCCAGGACCGCGACGAACGGCTGCGCGCCGGTAACCGTGCCATCCGCATGCGTCACGACGCGTGCCGCACGAACGGCTCGCAAGCCCTCGATCGACGAGGTCAGCGACTGCTGCCCCTCGCGCGCCAGAGACATGGATGCGACGTTGACGATGTTCGGCGTCTGGTACCCGATCCACGCGATCGTGGCTACGGTCGGCAGTTGGGACGCCGGCGTACCCGGGTTGAGTTCCTTCAACCAGGTCTGCTGTGCGGTGGCGATGCTGTCCGCACCGCCGGCGAGCACCTGGATCTGGGTGTCGACATCCGAAAACATGCCCGGAATCAGGTAGTCGACGTAGTCGGCGGTCGAGGGGTCACCAACCGCGATCACGGCCCGGCCCTCCCCCGTCGCGTCGAGGCTGACGAGGGTTCGTTCGTTGCCGGACGCACCCTTCTTCACTGCGTCGCGCACCTGCTGGAGCATATGGAGGCGCTTGCTCAACTCATCTTTCGCGGCGCGCCCGACGCTGTCGGAGGCGAGCTGGACGCGGATCGCCGCCTCACTCGAGGCAAGGAAGCTGCGGTTGGCGACGTTGCGCTGCGCATAGGGCATGCCATCCAGGCTGCCGACGAGCTGCGGCGCCTGCTTCACCATCAGGAGCCGCGTTGCCTGCGGCCAGCTCGCCCACTCGGAGGCGACCGCGGCTGCGGCCGGCGGGTTCGCAATCAGCGCGGCGACGGTCGCCGAATGCTTCGTGACGAAGCGACTCAGCTGGGAGGGATCGAGCAGGGCGAGCTGGTCGAGGAGTGCGACCCCACGGAGGCTGGGCAGCTCGGAGGCGGAAACACGGAAGGTGGCGGGCTCCGGTCCGATGAGCGGAGTCGGAGCGTCGGCGGGAAGAGTTGCATGGAAGGCTGCGGGGTTGAGGGTGGCGGGCGTCAAGGCAGCGGCGAGTGCGGCATTCGTCGAGGCGGCTGGGCGAGCCGCGGCATCCAAGGCCTCGCGGAACGCCGTCTGTTCGGCATTCACCACCATCGGCGCGACGACGGTCAGCTGACTGCTGAGCTGGTTGTTTTCGGACACGACAAAAGCCCCGGCGACGATTCCCAGCGTCGACGGGGCGGAGTGAACTGCTGCGACGTCCAACAGCAAGTCGAGTGCTCTCCTTGCCCAACATGCGTCCGAACTCCTCCCAGTTGGAGTTCAGGCCCGCACGATCGCATTCTAAGTGCGGAATGCACCCCAAATGGGGGACTTAACGCCCGCGCAACCCAAAATGAGGAAAATAGCACCGTAATGTACCCCGAATGGGGGACGTTGTGACGCCTTTGAGGGTAGACCGATCGTGATTCGTGAGCCCGGATCAAGGGTGAGATGTGCTCGCCTGTACCCCGATGTGACCCTCGTGCCGCCGTCGCTCACGATCCCCCACCCGCGTGCGTCGTTTCGCTTCACGCCCCCAGAGATTACGAAACGGTAACGATGGGTGACAGGTTCGGACCGGGGAGGGGGACGGTTGAAATGAGTCGATCATTCCCCATCTGCAGCCTCGAGCGCCGCCGGCCCACCCTCGAGCAGCGCGGCGAATTGCGCCGCGTCGATGATCTTCAGCCCGAGCTCCTCCGCCTTGGTCAGCTTCGAGCCCGCGCCCGGTCCGGCCGCCACGTAGTCGGTCTTCTTCGAGACGCTGGATGCTGCTTTGCCTCCCGCGCGGATGATCGCCTCGAGCGCCCCCTCGCGCGTGAATCCCTCGAGCGACCCCGTTGCCACCACCGTCAGGCCGGCGAGAGGTCCGTCGGCTCCCGCCGCGTTGCCCGGCCCCGGATGATCCGGCACGGTCCACGGCACCCCGGCCGCCGCCCACTGCTCGACGATGTCGCGATGCCAGTCCACCTCGAACCAGGCGAGCACGGCATCCGCGATGATCCCGCCGACACCGTCGACCGCGGCCAACTCCTCGCGCGACGCCGAGCGGATCGCGTCGAGCGACCCGAAGTAGTTCGCGAGCGCCCGCGCCGCAACCGGGCCCACGTGCCGGATGCTCAGCCCCACCAGGAACCGCCACAGCTCCTTCTGCTTCGCGGCGTCGATGTTCGCGATGACTTCGTACGCGACCTTGGAGAGGATGTAGTCGGCATCGCCGTCCCACACCGGGGCCTCGACAAGCTCGACCACCGACGGCCGCCCCGCGGTCCCCGGCACGGCCGTCGGGTCGAACGCCGGGTCGGCATCCTTCCCGGTCTTCTTGCGTTGACGGCGGAAGGGGGCATCCACCTTGACGCGCAGTTCGACGCCGTCGCGTGTCACATAGCGGCGACCCGGCCAGCCCTGGTCCGACTCCTCGACGACCTTCACCAACCCCGTCTCGTGATCGCGCACGACCACCTCGATCGGGAAGAGGTCTTCGAGCCGCAGCGCGAAGAAGCCCGCCTCGGTCGGCAGTGGGGGGGTCGACGGATGCAGTGGCTGGGTCAGGGCCGCCGCCGCGACCTCCCCGATCGCCTCGATGTCGAGCGCTCCCCGGCCGGCGATGTGCTCGACCCGGCCGCGCACCTGCGCGGGACAAGCTCGCGCGTTCGGGCAACGGAGATCCACGTCGCCCTCCTTCGCCGGGGCGAGCGCGGTGCCGCACTCGGGACAGTGGGTCGGCATCACGAACTCGCGCTCAGTGCCGTCACGCAGCTCGACGACCGGCCCGAGCACCTCGGGAATCACGTCGCCGGCTTTGCGCAACACGACCGTGTCGCCGATCAGCACACCCTTGGCCTTCACGACGTCCTGGTTGTGCAAGGTCGCCTGGCGCACCTCGCTGCCCGAGACGCGCACCTTCTGCATAACCGCGAACGGGGTCGCACGGCCGGTGCGCCCGATCGAGACGACGATGTCGAGCAGCTTCGTGTTCACCTGCTCGGGCGGGTACTTGTAGGCGATCGCCCAGCGCGGGGCACGGCTGGTGGCGCCGAGTTCCTCGTGCAGAGCCAGTTCGTCGACCTTGATGACGATGCCGTCGATCTCGTGCGACACGGGGATCTCGGCCGTGCCGGCTCGATGCGCACCGTAGTACTCGATGTACTCGGCCGCATCCTCCGCCGTCGGAACGACCCGGTAGTACGGGCTGGTGGGCAGCCCCCAGCTCTTAAGCAACTCGTAGGTGCCGGATTGGCTCGCAACCAGTGCGCCATCGTCGCCGCGCGGGTTCGGCCAGGCGCCGATGCCGTGCACCAGGAGCTTCAAGCGACGGATGCGGTCGTGCATCCGCGTCAGGGCCTCGGCACTCTTGCCCTCCTCTTTCTGACGCAGCGAACCGGATGCCGCGTTCCGCGCGTTGGCGAACAGCCGATCCCCCGCGGCCGCCTGCGCCGCGTTCAACTCGTCGAACGCCTTCACGGGGAAGAACACCTCGCCGCGCACCTCCACCAGCGCCGGCACGTCGTGGCCGCCGTCGTCGTGCAGCTGATGCGGGATAGCGTCGATGGTGCGCACGTTGAGCGTGACGTCCTCACCGACGCGCCCGTCACCC
>JALYHS010000037.1 GCA_030776385.1 Actinomycetota bacterium | reverse complement strand
CGACGCTATCGCCTCCGCGATCACCGAGTTGCGGTCGTCTGGCGCCCCGACGGAGACGCTCGCCGAGTACCGCCCCCCGCGCCGAATGTGGCTCATCCCGCGACGCGCGAGCTTCGTGACGATCGGTCCGGTGTGGCGGCTCGGCGTGTTGCTGCTCGCGGCCGACGGCGCTCTCTTCGCGACCGGGGCGGTGACCAGGGCTCGGGATCCGAAGCATCCGAACTTCACCTCGGTGTCGGGGGAGGAGCGGCGCGAGTTGCGGGAGGCGGCGGCCCGAGCCGGATTCGGCGTCCACGACACCGTGAACTTCGACGCCGCGCCGTTGCGGTTCGACGAGACACTCGGCACGGTGGGGCCGTTGGTGCGGCGTCGCGAGGAGTTGACGGTCAGCTGGAACGGCAGCCGCACCGCCGACTCGCTTCGCCCCTTCGGTGGCTACCTGCGCGAGCGCGTGGAGCTCGCGGTTCGCCCCCCCGAGGGCGCCGGGGAGACCGCCCGTTGAGTGCGGCTTCTGGTGCACCGGAGGGTCGAATACCGCTCGCCCACCGCGTCGGAACAGCGCGTACCGCCCTCCCGATGACCGGACGGACGTAGGCTCGAATCCGATTCACGACCGCGAAGGAGCACCGGATGACCGAGCACGAGCTTCACGGAATGTGGGCGTCCGCCCGCTGGCACATCATCGCGTCCCAGCTGGCGCCGACCCTGCTGCTCGCCGCCTCCATCGGATTCGTCATGGCGGGAATCGGCCACATGCCGACTCCGATCCGACTGGCCCTCGCGCTCATCCTGCTGGCCGGCGGCATCCTCGGCTTCGCCGCTCAGTTCTCGGCGGCCAGCGAGCTGAAGGCGATCGCCGCCGATCTGGCAGCGCTTGCGGCGACGTCTGCAGTCACGGTGCGCATCATCCGCAACGCGCGCTGGACGAACCTGGTGACGAGCGTGGGCCCGACGATCTTCGTGCTCATCTACTTCTGGCTGCTGTGGGCGATCTTCGCGCCGCCGAGTGCGGGTGGGATGCAGTAGCCGTCAGTCCCCGGCGCCGACTCGATCGAGCAGTTCGCGCAGGGTGGTGCGCTCGACGGCGTTCAACACGCCGAACGAGGTGGCGAGCATTCGGTCGGAAACCGCGTTGCCCGCGGCGAGCAGCTTCTCACCCGCCGGGGTCAGCGCGTGCGCGACTTTGCGGCCTTCGCCGGGGGAGCGGATGACCAGCCCCTGCGCCTCGAGCCGGCTCGCGAGGGTGCCGAAGGCCTGGTCGCTCTGGAACGTCTTGACGGCGAGCCAGTGCGCCGATGCGCCCGGATTCTGCGCGATCTCACCCAAGGCGAACCATTGCGGAAAGGTCGTTCCCCTGGCCGCCAACTCTCGGTCGAGCGCGCTGCGACGGCGATACTGGGCGGCCCAGAGTGCGCGAGCGAGCTCCTGCAGCTGGGTCGTCTCGCGGGTCCTGTCGTCGGCCATGGGTCGAATCTAGCAAATCAACTTGCGTATATAAATATGTTGATATAGCGTGACGACATGCACACCGACACCGTCACCCTCCCGTCCCAGCTCGACCTGACTCTCTCCGAAGGCGGCCCCGTCAGAGCTCGCCCCGTTCTTGTGCTGCACGGCGGCGGCGGTCCCTTCACCATTGCGCCGATCGCGGCCCACTACGAAGCGGACTCCCACGTGCTGCTGCCAACACATCCGGGATGGGACGGCACCCCGCGCCCCGACGGCGTCGCCGACATCCCGGCCCTGGGCGCCCTCTACCTGCAGCTGCTCGCCGACCGCGATCTGCGCGAGGTCTTGGTCATCGGCTCCTCCCTGGGGGGCTGGATCGCCGCCGAGATGGCCGCGAGCGACACGGAGCACCGCATCGGCCGCCTCGTCATCATCGACGGTGCGGGCATCGAGGTGCCGGAGCATCCGGTCGTGAACTTCTTCGGCCTCACTCTCCGGCAGATCGCCGAGCACTCCTGGCACAACCCGGAGCGCGGGTTCATCGATCCCAGCACGCTGCCCCCTGAGCGCATCGCGGCGCAGCGGGCCAACATGCAGACCATGGGCGTGTACACCGCTCGGCACGGGATGCACGACCCGGCCCTGCAGTCCAGACTCGGCCTGGTGAGCATCCCGGTCCTGGTGCTCTGGGGCGCGAGCGATCGCGTCTTCACGCCCGGCTACGGGCGCGCGTACGCAGCGGCGTTCCCGAACGCCCGCTTCGAGGTGATCGCCGAAGCAGGCCACCTTCCGCAGCTCGAGCAGCCGGTCGCGACGTTCGCCGCGCTCGACGGTTTCCTCGGCCGCGACGACTGAGCGGGGTGTCGCGAACGCTCGCTACGCTGAAGGAATGAGCGCAGCATCCTGGTGGCCGCAACTCGACACCGACACGCAAGCCTGGCTGAAGCACCATCACAACGAGGCCCTCACCGAAGAGGTGCTCGACGCGGTGATCGCGGCAGGCGGCGAGCCGGAGGGCGAGTTCACGCCGGGCACCGGCCAGGAGGCACCCGATCGCTACGACCTGAGCCAGGACGACTGGCATTGGATCCGCGACAACGGGTGACGGGCTGGGGGCCTGACTCAATGAATGGCGCTGCGGGATGAATGACGCTGCCGGGCTCGAGGTGATCGAGCTGCCGATGTTTCCGCTCGGCTCCGTCCTGTTCCCATCGATGCCGCTCGCGTTGCGGGTGTTCGAGGAGCGCTACCTCGCCATGCTCGCGAACGTGCTGCAGGAGGAGCCGTCCGAGTTCGGTGTGGTGCTGATCGAACGCGGCCAGGAGGTCGGAGGTGGCGAGCACCGCTTCGACGTCGGCACCGTGGCCCGCATCGCCCAGCTGGAGAGCGCCGAGGGTTTCATCGCCCTGATCGCCCACGGCACGCGGCGGTTCCGCGTGGTGGAGTGGCTGCCGGACGACCCGTATCCGCGCGCCCTGGTGACCGAGCTCGACCCGCTCGACTGGGACGACGGCCTCGAGGCCACCCGTGATCGAGTCGAGCAGACCGTGCGCCGCGCGCTCGCGGTAGGCGCCGAGTTCGGCGAGGTGCAGTACTCGGCGACCGTCGAGCTGGAAGACGATCCGGTGGATGCCGCGTGGCAGCTGGCCGCGATCGCTCCCCTCAGCGAGATGGATCAGCTTCGACTGCTGAGGTCGACGTCGCTTCCCGGCCTGTTCAACGAGCTCGAAGATCTCGCGTCGTCGGCCGCAACTGCCTTCGCGGAGGCCGCCACGAACGACGTCGACCCCGACGACCTCGACGACGACGATCCGTTCTCGTGAGTTTCCCCGACGTCCGTCCGAGCAATACCCCCGACGTCAAGCGCTGGACCGGCATTGCCGCGATCGCCGTCGCCGGCCTGCTTCTGACGGAGTTCGTGCTGCACCAGGTCGTGGGTCCGCGCCCCGAGCTCGATCAGCGCGAGGCGTTGGTGGCCTTCGTCGTCGCCCATCACAACATGATGCTCACCATCGTGCTGATCGACACGGTACTCATGGCGAGCATCATCGTGTTCCTGGCCGGCTTCCGGCAGATCATCACGCACGCCCGTCACGACCTGCAGTGGATCGCGGACGTTGGCTTCGGCGCCGGACTCGTCTTCGTCGCCATCACCCTGGTCGGCGACGCGATGGAGGCCGGCTCCGCGCTCGACGTGGTGGGCCTCAGCCCCGACTCCTCCTCGATCCGCGCGCTGACCGAGGGGCACGCCGTCATGTTTGGTGCGACGGGTTGCGTTCTCCTCGCGGTGATCTCCGCGTCATCCGGCTATGTGGTGATCGCCTCGCGCGCCCTGCCGCGGTGGACCGGCGTCGTGGCCTGGATCGTCGCGCTCCTGCAGATCTTCGGCCTGGCCACCATCTTCGGGGGCACCAGCGACAATTTCTGGTTCTCGTCCGGGGGAGTCGGCGTCACGCTGACCGCGACGTTCCCCTGGGTTGCCTGGGTGATCACCGTCGGAATCGTCACGATCCAGGGTCACAGCGGGTTCCGCTGGCACCACGAGCGGATGGCGCGGAAGGCGGCGCTCGATGCACGCGCCGCGACAGAGGCGGCTTAGCCGATCGACACGCGCATCCGACACACCGCGTTGCTAGGCTGGCTGCACAATCGAACACAGGGCCGCACGCGATGCGGGAGAGCCGGATGCGCTGCGCGAGCACCGTACGCCGGCACCGAAGGAGCAAGCCTCCCCGCCAATCTCTCAGGTACGTGTACCGCATCGACCAGGCCACTCTGAAAAGCGCTTCACGCGAAGCGCGAAGCGGATCGAGTAGGCGCTGCCCGCCGTATCGAGATCTCCTCGCACCCGCGCACAAGTCGCCCACGGTGAAAACTCCGCATCCTCACAGACGCCGGAGTGAAGCTCTCAGGCACCATGACAGAGGGGGAGTTCACCGCAACCACCGCGCCATTCACCGCACGGCACAGGAGAGAACTCGCCCCCATGTCCGACATCGATTCCGATTCAGGCCGACAGACTCCGCCGACGTCGACTCACCCTGAGCCGGGCACACCGGAGGCCGCCGACGCCCCGTTCGACGAGCTGCTCAGTCCGCTCCACGAACTTCATGTCGAGGCGGGCGCCCAATTCACCGACTTCGCCGGCTGGCAGATGCCCGTGCGGTACAGCTCAGATCTCGCCGAGCATCACGCCGTGCGCACCGCGGCCGGGCTGTTCGACCTCAGCCACATGGCCGAGATCCTGGTCTTCGGTCCGGAGGCCGCCGAGGCGCTCGACTACGCGCTCGCGGGCAAGCTGTCGGCGATCGCCGAGGGACAGGCGAAGTATTCGCTCCTGCTGGCGCGGGATGGCGGCATCCTTGATGACCTGGTCGTCTACCGCACGGGCGACGACCGCTACCTCGTCGTCGCCAACGCGAGCAATCGTGCGCTGGTCGCGACGGAGTTGCGTGACCGCTGCTCGATTTTCGACTGCCTGGTCGAGGACGAGTCCGACGAGATCGCGTTGATCGCGATCCAGGGGCCGATCTCCGAGGAGGTGCTGCGCAACGTCGAGGGATTCGATGTGCCGGGGCTGGACGGGCTCAAGTACTACCGCGCGATCCCGGCCGACTTCCGCGGCCACAACGTGCTGGTCGCCCGCACCGGGTACACCGGCGAGGACGGCTTCGAGTTCTACCTCGGTCCGGTCGCCGCGGCCGAACTGTGGGTCGCCCTTCTCGAGACCGGGGGCGGCTCGGGCCTGATCCCGGCGGGACTGGCGGCCCGCGACACTCTCCGGCTCGAGGCCGGGATGCCGCTCTACGGGCACGAACTCGGCACGGACACCTTCCCAGTGCAGGCTGGCCTCGGCAAAGTCGTCGCGCTCTCCAAGGAGGGTGACTTCGTCGGCCGGGCCGCCGTCGAGGATGGCCCGGTTCCCGATGCGCGTGTGCTCGTCGGCCTCGTCGCCGATGGCAGGCGAGCGGGTCGCGCCGGCTACTCGATCGTGCTGCCCGAGAGCGCCCACGTCGTCGGGGCCGTGACCTCCGGAGCACTGTCGCCGACGCTCGGGGTCCCCATCTCCCTGGCGTACGTCGACCCGGACTACGCCGCCGTCGGCACCATGCTCCACCTGGATGTCCGTGGCACGCGCGTGCCGGCATCCGTTGTCGCCCTGCCCTTCTATTCACGAAAGAAGTCGTCATGACCGAGCCTGCCGCCGACCTGCACTACACAGCGGACCACGAATGGATCGCCGTCGACGGCGACATCGCCACCGTCGGCATCACCGCGTACGCGGCGGAGAAGCTGGGCGACGTCGTCTACGTCGACCTCCCGAAGCTCGGCGCCACTGTCAGTGCGAGCACCGTCGTCGGCGAGATCGAATCCACCAAGTCGGTCGGCGAGCTCTTCGCTCCCGTCGCCGGCGAGGTCGTCGAGATCAACCAGGCCGTCATCGACAAGCCGGATCTCGTCAACGCCGACCCTTTCGGTGACGCCTGGATGATCAAGGTGCGTTTCACCGAACTACCCACGATGCTCACGGCCGCCGAGTACGCGGCCATCACCGACTAACCGCTTCCCCAAAGGACCTTCTTCCCCCCATGACCGACCAGTTCGCCGACCGTCACATCGGCATCGATTCCGTCGCGCAACTCGCCATGCTCGAGGCCGTCGGCTACGACAGCATCGACGCTCTGATGGATGCCGCGGTCCCCGCCGCGATCCGCCAGACCGAGGTGCCAAGCAGCATCCCCGCCCCCGCGACCGAGCGCGAGGCCCTCGCGGAGTTGCGCGCGCTCGCCGACGCCAACACGGTGCGCCGCTCGATGATCGGGCTCGGCTACTACGGGACGATCACGCCCGCGGTCATCCAGCGCAACGTGCTCGAGAACCCGAGCTGGTACACGGCGTACACCCCGTATCAGCCGGAGATCTCGCAGGGCAGGCTCGAGGCGCTGATCAACTTCCAGACGATGGTGACCGATCTGACCAGGCTGCACACGGCCAACGCGTCGATGCTCGACGAGGGCACCGCGGTCGTCGAGGGGATGCTGTTGGCGCGCCGGGCATCCGGCTCCCCGTCGAACGTGTTCGTGATCGACGCCGACCTCTTCCCGCAGACGAAGGCGCTGCTGCGCGGTCGTGCGGAAGCGGTCGGCATCGAGCTGGTCGAGCTTCCACTTGCACAGATCTCGACGGGCTCGATCACCGGTTCCCTGATCTCGACAGGCTCGATCACCGGTGTTGTCGAGATCCCCGAATCCTTCGGCGTCGCCATCCAGTACCCCGGTGCCTCCGGCCGCCTCTGGAACCCAGCCGCGATCGTCGAGGCCTCCCACGCGCACGGTGGCCTCGCCATCGTCGCGGCCGACCTGCTCGCCCTCACCCTGATCACCGCGCCCGGCGAGTTCGGCGCGGACGTCGCCGTCGGCACCACCCAGCGCTTCGGCGTGCCGATGGGCTTCGGCGGACCGCACGCGGGATACATGGCCGTGCGCGCGGGGCTCGAGCGGCAGCTGCCGGGTCGGCTCGTCGGTGTCTCGCAGGATGCCGACGGCTACCCCGCATACCGGCTCTCGCTGCAGACGCGCGAGCAGCACATCCGCCGCGAGAAGGCGACGAGCAACATCTGCACCGCGCAGGTGCTGCTCGCCGTCATGGCCTCGATGTACGCGGTGTACCACGGACCTGGAGGCCTCACCCGGATCGCCCGCGAGGTTGCGCAGAAGGCGGCGGGCTATGCGGCGAAGCTGCGCGAGGCCGGAGTCCCGGTCGAGCACGCCGACTTCTTCGACACCCTTACCGTGCACGTGCCTGCGCGCGCGGCCGAGGTCGTCAGCGCGGCGCGGGGGCGCGGCATCCTGCTGCATCTCGTCGACCGCGACCGCGTCTCGTTCAGCTTCGACGAGGTGACCGCCGAACGCACCACGAGCGGCGCGATCCCGCAGATCGAGGCCGACCTGGATGCCGCGTTCGGGCTCTCGGGAGCTGCGCCCAAAACCGATGCCGCGGTCCCGAGGGAGCTGCGTCGTACCACCGACTTCCTCACGCACCCGGTCTTCACCACGCACCACAGCGAGACCGCGATGATGCGCTACCTCAAGTACCTAGCCGACAAGGACTACGCGCTCGACCGCGGGATGATCCCGCTCGGCTCGTGCACGATGAAGCTGAACGCCGCCACCGAGATGACGGCGGTCACCTGGCCAGAGTTCGCACACATCCATCCCTTCGCACCCGGCGCGGATGTCGAGGGTTACCTCGTGATGATCTCCCACCTCGAGACCTGGCTGGCCGAGGTCACCGGCTACGACACCGTCTCGCTGCAGCCCAACGCTGGAAGCCAGGGCGAGCTCGCGGGGCTCCTCGCGATCCGTGGATACCACCGCGCGCGCGGCGACCTGAATCGCACAACGTGCCTGATCCCGTCGAGCGCGCACGGCACGAACGCCGCGAGCGCGGTGCTGGCCGGGATGAAGGTGGTCGTCGTGGCCTGCGACGAACTCGGCAATGTCGACCTGGACGACCTGCACGCGAAGGTTGCGGAGCACGCGGACGACCTGGCCGCGCTGATGGTGACCTACCCGAGCACCCACGGCGTGTACGAGCACGAGATCCGCGCCATCACGGATGCCGTGCACGAGGCGGGCGGGCAGGTCTACGTCGACGGAGCCAACCTCAACGCACTCCTCGGCTACGCCCGGTTCGGCGACTTCGGCGGGGACGTCTCGCACCTCAATCTCCACAAGACGTTCTGCATCCCGCACGGCGGGGGCGGTCCGGGCGTTGGCCCGGTCGCAGCGAAGGCCCACCTCGCGCCGTACCTGCCCGGGCATCCGATGGCGCAGTCGACGCGGCATCCGGCGTTCGATCTGACGACCGGGTCAGCGGGAGAGTACGAGCACCTCGGCGCGCCCGTCTCGGCCGCACCGTATGGATCGCCGTCGATCCTGCCGATCAGCTGGGCCTACGTGCGGATGATGGGGGCCGACGGCCTGCGACGTGCGACAGGAGCCGCCGTGCTCTCCGCGAACTACGTTGCGGCCCGGCTGCGCGACCACTTCCCGGTGCTCTACGCCGGCGACAACGGGCTGGTGGCGCACGAGTGCATCCTCGACCTGCGGCCGCTGCGCGAAGCGACCGGCGTGACCGTGGATGACGTGGCCAAGCGCCTGATCGACTACGGCTTCCACGCGCCCACCATGTCGTTCCCGGTGGCGGGCACGCTGATGGTGGAACCGACCGAGTCCGAGGATCTGGGCGAGCTCGACCGCTTCGTGGCGGCGATGATCGCGATCAAGGCCGAGGCGGATGCCGTGGCATCCGGAGTCTGGCCGGCCGACGACAACCCCCTCGTGCACGCGCCCCACACTGCCGCCTCGACCATCGTGGGGGAGTGGACGCACGCATACACGCGCGAGCAGGCGGTCTACCCGATCGCCGGGCTTGTGCACCGCAAGTATTGGCCGCCGGTGCGCCGTATCGACCAGGCGTACGGCGACCGGAACCTCATGTGCGAGTGCCCGCCGATCTCGGCGTTCGCTGGCTGAGCTCGTCGAAACCAGACCGATCTCGACGAGCTCGATCACCGATCTCGACGAGCTCGATCAGCGAATCACGCCGGCGGAGCGAACGCGAACGCGTTACCGGAGGGGGCCGGGAAGAGACGCAGGATCTGCTCCTTGATCTCAGTGGAGCGACGGTAGGTGAAGCCGAGCATGGCAACGTGCTTCCAGCGGATCACGTTGTCGATGTCGATGATGAAGACCGAGCGACGCAGGATGCCGCCGAGCGCCACCCCGTATGCCTTGCCGACGCCGTCTCGGTGGTCGGCCAGCAACGGGAAGGTCAGACCGTTCTTGCTGGCGAACTCCTCGTGGCTCTCGACGCCCTGCAGGCTGATGCCCCAGACTTCGGCGCCGAGTTCTTCGAAGCCGGCGAAGTCGTCCTGGTAGCTGCACATCTGCTCGGTGCAGACCTTGCTCTGGTCGAGGGGATAGAACGCGAGCACCACGGGACCGTCGCGCCGGGCATCCAGGGAATAGTCGGCGTGCTCGAAACGGCCGTCGACCATGCGGATGCCAGGTAGACGGAATTGCGGCGCCCGATGGCCGATCTCCAGTGCCCCCATGGTCGCCATCCTAACGGCCGATCGGCGCGCGATCGACTGATCCGTCTACCGCGACGCACCCACCGTCGCCCATGGCCCGCGCCGGAGTCGTCGCGCGTCTCTCACCACGAACACCGCCGTGGCAATAACGAGGATCACGAAGATGCCGACGGTCAGTACGGTGAGCTGCGCGTCGATCAGGAGGTTGAACATGAGCAGACACGCGATGAACACCGCCAGGGAGCGCTGAGCGATGGCGAAGACCAGACCGATCAGGATCATCATGAGCGATGGGACCGCGTAGTACCTCGCCAGAACAGGATCGGTGAAGAGCCGGATGGCGCACACGGCGAGGGGCACCAGCCAGACCGCATCGGGTCGGCGACGAGCGAGCACAGCGATGATCGCACCGACCCCGATGGAGAGCACGCCTTGCGCGAGCCGGAGGGGCCAGGGGAACGTCTCATCTCGGGGGAAGAGGAGATGTGCGAGGGTGTCGTCTCGAATCGGCCAGGCGAACGAGAACATCCGAAATGGTCCAAGCAGGACGAACGGCGCGAACAGCACGACAAGCGCCGTCACCCCACCGAGGGCAGAACGCCAGACGGTGCGGAGGTCGATCGACGGGGCAAAAAGCAGCACGGGGACGCCGAGCAGCCCCCACAGTTCCCATCCGGCCGTTGCCGCCAGCACGAGGGCCGCGCTGAACGCCGAGCCGCGGCGAGCGAGAGTTGCCGACACGATCCACATGAGAGGAATGACGAACTCGGCGGGGTGCCCCGCCGCCAACGTCTGCGACGGTTGTCCGCTGACCGCGGCCAGGAACGTCGCCACGATCGCCAGTGGAGTGCTCCAGGTCGGGGCCAATGGGCGCAGGAGTCGCTGTGTCAGCAGCGCGAACAGGATCGAGAAGACGGTGCTCGCCACGATGCTGAACGTGATCCATCCGATCTGGCTGTCGAACCCGATCAGAAACGGCACCCCCCAGAACGTGAGTTCGAGAGGCCCCGCCTGGATGAGCGAGCCGCTGAAAATGCCCACCCACTGGCCGGTCAAGATGTGGGAGCCCGCCAGGCCGAAGAGCGTGTAGTCGATCGGCGGCCCCACGGTCGGCGTCGCGACCACCGAGTTCACGACCACTGCCGCTGCGGTCATCGCCACCAGGGTCACGGTGAGCGGCGCACGCCACGAGACCGGGACGGTCGGAAGTCGTGCGGTCCGGGTAG
>JALYHS010000036.1 GCA_030776385.1 Actinomycetota bacterium | reverse complement strand
ACCGCGGCTCGCACCTGAACACGGCGACGATCTCGGTCGAGCTGTCGTCCCCGGCCGAGAACGTGGTCGGGGTCACCGTGCGACACCTGGTTCAGCCGGATGCGCCCCTCACCCACTTCTCGGTTCGGGACGAGCATCCGGAGGTCGAAGTCGTGCACACCGACGATGTCGTCAGCCTCCGCTCGGGCGACGTCACCGCGGCGATCGGCGCGCGTGGATCGTGGAACCTGAGCTTCGTGGGCGGAGTCGGCGCTGCGGCGCGCGAGCTCACCTTCGCCGAGACCCGCACGACCGGCTCGATCGACGACGCGGCAACCGGCCTCCGCCACATGATGCAGCGCCTGCAGCTTCCGGTCGGGGCCAACGTCTACGGCTTCGGCGAGCGCTTCACGGCATTCGTGAAGAACGGCCAGGTCGTCGATACCTGGAACGAGGACGGCGGCACTGCCAGCGAGCAGGCATACAAGTCCATCCCGTTCTTCGTCACCGACGCGGGATTCGGCATCTTCGTCAACTCGCCGGCGAACGTGTCGTTCGAGGTCGGCAGCGAGGTCGTCTCAGCGGTGCAGTTCTCGGTGCCCGGCAACGTGCTCGAGTATTTTGTGATCTACGGGCCGACGCCGAAGGCGATTTTGGAGCGCTACACGGCGCTCACCGGCCGCCCGGCGCTGCCGCCGCGGTGGTCGTTCGGTCTGTGGCTCTCGACGTCGTTCACGACCGACTACGACGAGGCGACCGTCACGAGCTTCGTCGACGGGATGGCGGAGCGCGAGATCCCGCTCAGCGTCTTCCACTTCGACTGCTACTGGATGAAGCCGCTCAACTGGTGCGACTTCGAGTGGGATCCTGACGTCTTCCCCGACCCGGCCGCGATGCTGGGTCGCTTCGCCGAACGCGGCCTGCACACCAGCATCTGGATCAACCCGTACCTCGGGCAGCGCGCGCCGCTCTTCGCGGAGGCCGTCGAGAAGGGGTACCTGCTGCGTCGCCCAGACGGAACGGTCTGGCAGAACGACCTCTGGGTCGCCGGCATGGGCATCATCGACTTCACCAACCCGGAGGCCGCCGAGTGGTTCGCAGACAAGGTGCGAGTACTGCTCCGGAGCGGCGTGCACGCGATCAAGACCGACTTCGGCGAGCGCATCCCGACGGATGTGATCTGGCACGACGGCTCCGACCCGGCGCTCATGCACAACTACTACACGCTGCTCTACAACCGAATCGTCTTCGAGGCCGTCGAATCCGTGCGGGGAACCGGCGAGGCCGTGTTGTTCGCCCGCTCGGCGACCGTCGGCGGCCAGTCGTTCCCGGTGCACTGGGGCGGTGACTGCGAGTCGACATACCCGTCGATGGCCGAGTCTCTGCGCGGCGGGCTCTCGCTCGGCATGAGCGGATTCGGTTTCTGGAGCCACGACATCGGCGGATTCGAGGGTACGCCCAGCGCGACCCTGTTCATTCGATGGCTGCAGTTCGGCCTGCTGTCGTCGCACGCCCGCTTGCACGGTTCGACCTCGTACCGGGTGCCGTGGGCCTTCGGCGACGAGGCCGTGAAGGTCGCGCGCGACTTCACTCGGATGCGGATGACACTGATGCCGTACCTCTGGAACGCAGGCGTCGAGGCGCACCGCTCCGGCATCCCGGTGATGCGCTCGATGCTGCTCGAGTTCCCGGACGATCGCACCAGTTCGCAGCTCGACCGCCAGTACATGCTCGGGGGAGACGTGCTGGTCGCGCCGGTGTTCGCCGACTCCGGCGAGGTCGAGTACTACCTCCCGGCGGGGGAGTGGATCGGGTTCCTCGACGGCGCAGTCCGCCACGGCGGCCGCTGGGTCGCCGAGACGCACGCCGTGGATTCGCTGCCGATGCTCGTGCGCCCGGGGAGCGTCATCCCGATCGGCGCGGTCGAGGATCGACCGGACTACGACTACGCGGCAGGCCTCACGCTCGAGGTGTTCGGGCTCACGGATGGGGCGTCGGCGACTGCTTCCGTGGCCGACAGTGCGGGGCAAACGGTCGCCGAGTTCACGGTGACGCGCTCCGGCGGCGAGCTCACGGCATCCGTGATCTCGGGTGCCGAGGCGCTCGGCGCGGGCTGGTCGCTGCGCTGGGTCACCGGCCCGCGGGGCGACGACCGCGGCGTCATCGCCAGCTCGGTAGACGGAGGCGCGATCACGCTCGCGATCTAGCCGGGCGGCCGCTCGCCGCGAGGGTCAGTACGTGACGGCGAACGAGTCGATGTCGGCCCACAGCCGGCGACGGAATCCGTCCTGGCAGACGACGCCGACCATAGTGCCGGTGAAGCCGAGGGCGGTCTCGTCCGACAGGATCGTCGCGTCGAGCGCCGGCCCGATGTCGGCGAGCTCCTCGCCGGCGACGCCCGCGCGGAACTGCAGCACGCCCTCCCTCAGCTGCGCTTGCAGCGTGACCGGACCGTCGCCGATCGCGCGGCGGTCGTTGCGCAACTCGCGGCGCACACCGCGCTCGACGACGTCGATGGCGACGACGCGCGATCCGAGGCTCTCGCTGCGCGTGACGCGCAGGTACAGGTGGTTGAGCTCGTCGTAGTAGAGCACCAGCCCGGCGCTCTGCGAGAAGTGCGCGGGCGTGAACTCGAGCACCGCGGTCGCGGTCGCCGTGACCGCCTGTAGCGGCGTCGCGATCAGTGAGACGTCGAATCGTGAGGTCAGTGCCTGACGGCCGCGCAGCCTGAGATGTCCTGGGCGTTCGCCGAGACGAGCCCAGTCGTCCGACACCGGGGTCCGAATGCTGGAGAACCGCAGCGCGAGGGTGTTGCCCTCGAAATCCTCGTCGAACGAGTTGTCGGCCGAGGTCTTCGCCGCGTACGACAGCCCGGAGATGCCGGGCACACGATCCCGCGCGAGGCGCCCGCCGTCGACCATCCTGACCCAGCCGTTATCCGTCCACTCGACTTTCTGCACGAAGGTCTCGCGGCCGAGCATCGACCGGCGGCTGTCCGGCAGCGGACGTGAGGCCAGGTGCGCGAGATACCACTCGCCGTCCGGCGTGTCGACCAGGCATCCGTGTCCGGCCTTCTGGATGCCGCTGCGCGGATTGAAACGTTCGGGGCGCAGGTAGTCCCGGTTGTTGCGGTCGAAGTAGTCGTCGGGAGCGCTGGTGACGATCGGATTGACCGGCGACGACTCGTACGGACCCTCGATCCGTGCGGAGCGTGCCAGGGCGACGCCGTGGCCGAAGCCGGTGCCGCCCTCCGCGGTCATGAGGTAGTAGAGGCCGTTGTGCTTCGAGAGATTGGGCCCTTCGAGGCATCCGCGGTCGGTGGATCCCCGCGAGATGCGCCGCGCCGCGCCGATGAGCCGCTGCTCGGTCCAGTCGTACTGCTCGAGCACGATCGCGCCAGGATGCTCGTAGCCTTCCCGTGTCTCCCACTCGAGCGTGACGACCCAGTGGCGGCCGTCGTCGTCGTGGAACATCGACGGATCGAAGCCGACGCTGTTCAGGTAGATCGGCTCGCTCCAGGGCCCGCGGATGTCAGGGGCCGTGACGAGGAAGTTGTCGACATCGAAGACCTCGGCATTCTGACTCCACATCACCGAGTACGTCAGGCAGATCGTGGACGTCGCGGGGTCGTACGAGAGCGAGGGAGCCCAGACGCCGGCAGACGAACCGGTGCCGCGAAGGGCCGGAGGGCTGTCGAGGGCGTGTCCGACCAGCGTCCACTCGGCCAGGTCGCTCGAGGTGTACAGGCGGATGCCCGGGAGCCAGCCGAAAGTGGAAGTGGCGAGGAAGTACTCGTTTCCGACGCGGAGCAGGGAGGGATCCGGGGCGAAACCGGCGATCACCGGATTCACGATCGTGTCTGAGCTCATCATGTTCCTCTTTCGGCGCCGGAAACGGCGCATGGACGAAGAACGGGGTGAACGCGCTCGGCGTCCACCCCGTTCTTGATGCTGGATAAGACCGTCAGCTCCGCGCGAGCGAGGACGACCCCGACCGGCGCCGCGAGACCGCGTCGACGGAGGCGGCGAGCACGAGGACGCCACCGGTCACGAGGAAGGTGATGCCTGCCGGCAGGCCGAGCAGGCCGAGACCGTTCGTGATCGAGGAGATCACGAGCGCACCGACGGCACCCTGGATGAGCTTGCCGCGTCCACCGAAGAGGCTGACCCCGCCCACGACCGCAGCCGCCACGCCCGGAAGGACGATGGTCGTCCCGGCGGAGGACTCGACCGTCCCCGTCTGGCTTGCCGAGAACAGCCCGGACACGACCGCAAGGGTCGAGCAGAGCATGAACGCGGCGATCCGAACGCGGGCCACGTTAATGCCCGCGCGGCGCGCGGCTTCGGGATTACCGCCGACAGCGTACAGATGCAGCCCGAACCGGGTCCTGTCGAGCATGACGGTGCCGACCCAGATGACGCCGAGGGCCAGCGGAACGACGATCGGCACCCCGGCAATGGGGATCACGCTGGTCGAGCGATCCACGCTCAGCAGGCCGACGACAACGAGCGCGAAGACGCCCCACGCTGCCGTCTTCCCCAGCAGGAGCGGGAACGGACGAACCGTAACCCCCACCTTCTGACGACGGCGTCGATCGTAGAAACTCGTGATGAAGGTGATGAGGATGATCACCACGGCCATCACCCAACCGGCCCAGACCGGCATGTTGCTGTTCATGATCGCCGTCACCTCGGGGGTTTCGACGCGGTACAGGCCTCCGTCGCCCAGCAGAACCAGGTTGAGGCCCTGGAAACCGAGGAACAGTCCCAGGGTGACGACGAACGAGGGAACACCGACCTTGGCGACGAAGTAGCCGATGAACGTGCCGATGAACGTGCCGATCGCGAGGGCGATGACGAGCGCGATCACCCAGTTCACGTGAGCCTTATTCACCATGATGATGAACGATGCCATTCCGACACCGCCGGTCACGCCCGCGGACAGGTCGATCTCGGCGATCAGGATGACGAAGGTGAGCGCGATCGCGAGCATGGCCAGCGCGGCCGTCTGCGTGAGCAGGTTGGCCATGTTCACCGGGGTGAGGAAGTACGGGCTCAGAAAGCTGAACAGGATGATCAGTACCACGAAGCCGCCCAGGGCCGGCAGCATGCCCATCTCGCCGCCTCGGATGCGCTGAAGCCAGGCGTTGAACTGTTCGCGAACGGTGCCGTCGTGGCCGGAGCCGATGAGAGTAGTCGGCGTCGTCAGCAGCGGGTTGGGTGGCGCGACCGTATTCTTCTCTTTGTCTTCTGTCGTGCTCACGCGGATACCTCCTGCGTCTTGATCCCGGTGATGTAGCCGATGACGTCGTTGTAATCGGTTTCGGTCGTCTCGAGCGAGGCGACCATCGACCCGAGGTAGAGAACGTTGATGTGGTCGGCGACTTTGAAGACGTCGGCCAGGTTGTGGCTGACGATCAAGACGGCGACACCGGCGTCGGCGAGCCGACGGACGAGCTGCAGAACCTGCTCCGTCTGTGCCACGCCCAGGGCAGCAGTCGGCTCGTCGAGGATGACGACACGAGCCTTCTGCAGCACCGCCCGCGCGATCGCGACAGTTTGACGCTGCCCACCCGAGAGGCTGGAGACCTTCTGCCGGACGGATTTGATGGTACGCACCGAGAGCGACGCCAGCGTCGAGGACGCCTGCAACTCCATCTCCGCACCGTCGATCATCGCGTTGTGTGTGGACTCACGACCCAGGAACATGTTCTGCACGATGTCGAGGTTCTCGCACAACGCGAGGTCCTGATACACGACTTCGATCCCAAAATGGGAGGAGTCTCGAGGAGACGACAGAGAGACCTTCTGTCCGTCGATGATGACGTCACCGGAGTCGTAAGGCTGAGCGCCGGAGAGTCCCTTGATCAGGGTCGACTTGCCGGCTCCGTTGTCGCCGACGAGAGCGCTGACGCGGCCGGGGACAAGCTCCATGGTCACCCCCTTGAGGACTTCGACGGGGCCGAACGATTTCCGGATGTCGGTGAGCTGGATGATGGGGGCGGTCATGTCCGCGCTTCCTTTGCGTGCGATGGCGTGAGGGCGAGAGCGAGGCTCTCAGTGGTTCCCCAGAGGGGAGAGCCGTGGCCG
>JALYHS010000035.1 GCA_030776385.1 Actinomycetota bacterium | reverse complement strand
CGTCGACCCCGAACTCGCGCGCCTCCGCGACTTCCGCGCGCGCGGCGCGAACCTGCACGGAGGAGCGTGCGTACGAGATCGTTCCGCCCTTCACATAGTCGGCGTCGATGCCCGCCTCGGATGCCGCCCGCCCGACTTCATCCACGGTGTCGACCATCGCGCGCCGCATGGCGAGTGCTGCCGGGCGCCCGTGCTGCCGCTCGAGCGATGCCGTGGAGCGCGGGAACAGCGCGCTGCACCACCCGCCGTTGCGTCCGGAGGCGCCGAAGCCGGCGATCTCCTTCTCGAGCACGACGATCTTCGCCCCCGGCTCGCGCCGCTGGAGGTACCAGGCCGTCCACAGTCCGGTCAGGCCGGCGCCGATGATGGCGACGTCGGCATCCGTGTCCCCGGCGAGTGGGGCGCGAGGAGTGAGCGCGTCCGCGCCGAGCGAATCGTGCCAGTACGACAGGGCGGAGTAGTTCATGAGCTCTCGCTGGTCGAGCCGCGGCCGAAGGTCGCGTATCGAGATCCGTCGTCGCACCGGTCTCGATATGGCGCGCAGCACCTACTCGACCGGCGAGGGTCGCGCACTAGAGCCGCGTCCACGCCTCGCTCAGCACCCCGCGCAGGATGCTCTCGATCTCGTTGAACTCAGGCACCCCGATGGTCAGCGGGGGAGCGAGCTGCACGACCGGGTCACCGCGGTCGTCGGCACGGCAGTAGAGCCCGGCATCGAAGAGTGCCTTCGAGAGGAAGCCACGCAGCAGCCGCTCCGACTCGTCATCGTCGAAGGTGGCCTTAGTGGCCTTGTCCTTGACGAGCTCGATGCCGAAGAAGTAGCCGTCGCCGCGCACGTCGCCGACGATCGGCAGGTCGAGCAGCTTCTCGAGGGTCGCGCGGAAGATCGGCGAGTTCTCCCGCACGCGCTCGTTGAGCTTCTCCTCCTCGAAGATGTTCAGGTTCTCGAGGGCGACGGCCGCAGACACGGGATGCCCACCGAAGGTGTAGCCGTGGTAGAAGCTCGTCGTGCCGTGGCGGAACGGCTCGTAGATCTTGTCGCTGATGATCGTGGCGCCGATGGGCGAGTAGCCGGACGTCATCCCCTTGGCGCAGGTGATCATGTCGGGCACGTAGCCGTACTCGTCGCACGCGAACATGTGGCCGATGCGTCCGAAGGCGCAGATCACCTCGTCGCTGACGAGCAGCACGTCGTACTTGTCGCAGATGGCACGAACCCGCTGGAAATAGCCGGGCGGGGGCGGGAAGCATCCACCGGAGTTCTGGACCGGTTCGAGGAACACCGCTGCGACCGTCTCGGGACCCTCGAAGAGGATCATCTCCTCGATGCGATTCGCAGCCCAGACCCCGAACTCGGCTTCCACATCGTTCGCCCCGCCCGTCGACACGAAGCCCATCTCCTCGGCGCGGTAGTAGTTCGTGTTCGGCACGCGGAAGCCGCCGGGCACGAGCGGCTCGAACATCTCCTTCATGGCCGGAATACCGGTGATCGCCAGCGCGCCCTGCGGGGTGCCGTGGTAGGCGACGGCCCGCGAGATGACCTTGTGCTTGGTGGGGCGCCCCTGCAGCTTCCAGTAGTACTTGGCGAGCTTGAAGGCGGTCTCGACGGCCTCGCCGCCCCCGGTCGAGAAGAAGACGCGGTTGAGATCGCCGGGTGCGTAGTCGGCCAAGCGGTCGGCGAGCTCGATGGCGGAGGGATGCGCGTAGGACCAGATCGGGAAGAAGGCGAGTTCCTCGGCCTGCTTCGCCGCGGTCTCGGCGAGCCGGCGACGTCCGTGTCCTGCGTTCACGACGAACAGGCCGGACAGCCCGTCGAAGTACTTCTTCCCGTGCGAGTCGTAGATGTGGTGGCCCTCGCCCTTGACGATGATCGGCACGCCGTTGGCCTCGGCGGCGGACTGACGGGAGAAGTGCATCCACAGATGGTCTTTCGCCATCTGCTGCATCTCATCGTCGCTGAACTTGGTGCTGCTCAGCCGGGTGGTCATGCTCGGGGTCTCGATGGACATGGTGGATCCTTACCTGGTTCCCCAGTTGTAGAACTGCTTGTGCAGTCGGAGGTAGACGAAGGTCTCGGTGGACTGCACGCCCTCGATCCCTCGGATCCGCTTGTTGAGGAGCTCGATCAGGTCGTCGTCGTTCTCGCACACGACCTCGGCGAGAATGTCGAAGCTCCCCGCGGTCAGCACGACGTAGTCGACCGCCGGGATCTCGCCAAGCAGCATCGCGACGCGGGTCGTGTCACCGGTGACCCGGATGCCGATCATCGCCTGACGGTAGAAGCCGAGCTGCATCGGGTCGGTGACCGCGACGACCTGCATCACGCCGGACTCCTGCAGCTTCTGAACGCGCTGGCGGACGGCGGCCTCGCTGAGCCCGACCGCCTTGCCGATCTCGGCGTACGAGCGCCGTCCGTCGGTCTGCAGTTGCTCGATGATGGCCTTCGAGACGTCGTCGAGGACGAGAGGCTTGGGGCGGGCCGACATGGCTCGATTCTGTCAGCCCGAATCGCCGCATACAAGCGAATCCGTACCCTGACGGCCTGGAAAGTGTCGAAATCGGTGGTAATCGACCTGGTTTCCTGCGGGTTCGTCACCGTATTCTGATCGCATGGCTGAGCGCACCCTCAAGAATTTCATCAACGGCGAGTACGTGGACGCGAAAGGCGACGGCTCATTCGACGTCATCGATCCGGCCACCGAGAGGAGTTACGCGCTCTCACCGGTGTCGGGCGCTCGGGATGTGGATGACGCGTTCGCCGCCGCCGCGACCGCGTTCGAGACCTGGGGCGAGACGACGCCGGGGGAGCGCCAGCTCGCTCTCTTCCGCATCGCCGACGTCATGGAGCAGCGCGCCGAGGAGTTCGCCGATCTCGAGTCGCAGGACACCGGCAAGCCGCGCGCCAGCCTGGTGACGGACGAGATCATGCTCTCCGTCGACCAGCTCCGCTTCTTCGCCGGCGCCGCGCGCGTGCTCGAGGGCCGCGCATCCGCGGAGTACATGACGGACCACACCAGTTCGATCCGCCGGGAGCCGATCGGCGTGATCGGCCAGGTCACCCCCTGGAACTATCCGCTGAACATGGCGGTGTGGAAGATCGCCCCGGCGCTCGCCGCCGGAAACACCACCGTGCTGAAGCCCTCGGACACCACCCCCCAGTCGACCCTGCTGCTCGCCGAGATTGCCTCCGAGTTCCTGCCGAAGGGCGTGCTCAACGTGATCACCGGCGACCGAACCACCGGCGGCGCGATGATCGATCACAAGACCCCGCAGATGGTGTCGATCACCGGCTCGGTGCGCGCGGGCATGGAGGTCGCGAAGGCGGCGGCGAACGATCTGAAGCGCGTGCACCTCGAGCTCGGCGGCAAGGCGCCGGTGATCGTGTTCGACGACGCCGACATCGACAAGGCCGTTGAGGGCATCGCGATCGCGGGCTACTTCAACGCGGGTCAGGACTGCACGGCGGCCACCCGCATCCTGGTGCAGGAGGGCGTGCATGACGCCTTCGTCGCCGCCATGACCGCATACGTAAACGCGAACGTGATCACCGGCGATCCGCACGATGCCGACACCTTCTACGGTCCGGTGAACAACGCGAGCCAGTTCGAGCGGGTATTGGGCGTGATCGACGCGCTGCCGTCGAACGCCAAGATCCAGACCGGGGGAGCGCGCAAGGACGGCGCGGGCTACTTCATCCTGCCGACGGTCGTCAGCGGCCTGAAGCAGACGGATGACGCGGTGCAGAACGAGATCTTCGGACCGGTGATCACCATTCAGAAGTTCACCGACGACGCCACCGCGCTTGCCTGGGCCAACGGGGTCCAGTACGGACTGTCGTCGAGTGTCTGGACGAAGGATCACGCCCGCGCGATGCGCTTCGCCAAGCACCTCGACTTCGGCTGCGTGTGGATCAACACCCACATCCCGCTGGTGGCCGAGATGCCGCACGGCGGGTTCAAGCACTCCGGATACGGCAAGGACCTCTCGATGTACGGTTTCGAGGACTACACCCGCATCAAGCACGTGATGAGCTACATCGGGGAGTGATCCGTGTGCGAGTACGGCTCAGCTGACCCGTTCTAGGGGGTCCGCCGTGCAGGGTCGCAGAGGACAATGACGAGGATGAATCCCGACCTCGACGACACGGTCGCGCGCCCGCCGCGGCACGCGATCGTCGAGCGCGCGACGGATCACCTCGACGTCGAGGACACCATCACCTGGACGCGGCCCGCCACCGCGCCGATCGAACTGCCGCAGGCCGCCGAGTCGAACTCGGTCCCCGAGGCCACCACCGTCCAGACCCCGCCTGCGCTCGTCGAGCCGCCCGCATCCAGTACCTGGTCGGGATCGGCCTCCCGTTTGCCGCAGCCTCCGGTGCCGGGCACCGCGATTCCCGACGTCAGCGACAACGTCTGGTCGGAACCCATTCCGGACAAGCCACTCCCGTTCCGCATCCTGCTCGACGACGGCACGCTCGTGCCCCTTGACCAGCCGGTGTACCTGGGCCGCAAGCCCAGCGTGCCGCGCATCCATCCCGGCGGGGTCCCACTGCTGGTGACCTTCGACTCGCCGCAACGGGAGGTCTCCTCCACTCATCTCGAGCTCACCACGGTCGGCGGCGCGATCGTCGCCACCGACCTGAAGTCCACGAATGGCTCGATCGTGCGCGTTCCGGGCGCCGCTCCGCATACGCTTCTGGGCGGGGAGTCCGCCGTTCTCACCCCTGGCACGGTCATCGAGCTGGGCGACGGCAACTCCATCGAACTGCTCGCGCCCGAAACCGAGGGCGCCGCCTGACCCGCAGAGGACCGCAATGACCCGCATCGGCGACGACGCCACCGACGTCCATGTCGCCCTCGCAGGCCACGATGACGATCTGGTGCTGAGCTGGGCGGCCCGCACTGATGTCGGGCACCGCCGGGCGGCCAACGAGGACAGCGTGATCGTGGGTCTCCCGATCTTCGCGGTCGCCGACGGCATGGGCGGTCACGCGGCGGGGGACAGGGCGAGCGCGGCCATCGCCACCCGGCTCTCCCGGGAGATCGGACCGTTCGCCGAGCTTCCGGCGCTGGAACAGGCATTCATCGACGCCGGTGCCGAGATCGACGCGCTTGCCGAAGGCATCCCGCTCGGCGTTGGCACCACCGTGACGGGCGCCGCCCTGGTGTTCGATCAGCCGGAGCCCTCGTTCCTGGTCTTCAACATCGGCGACAGCCGGGTGTACCGCTTCGAGCGCAACGAGCTGTCGCAGGTGACGGTCGACCATTCGGTGGTCCAGGAGCTGGTGGATGCCGGCCTCATCGCCGCCGAGGAGGCGGACAATCACCCGGAGAGCAACGTCATCACGCGCGCCCTCGGCTTTCATGACGAGCCGCTCCCCGACATCTGGCGGGTTCCCGCCCGCCCCGGACTTCGACTGCTGATCTGCTCCGACGGTCTCACGAAGGAGCTCGGCGACGAGCGCCTTCGCCTGCACCTGGCTGCCGGGATGCCTGCCGGCGAGACGGCGAGCGCGCTCGTGGATGCGGCGCTCGCCGCGGGCGGTCGCGACAATGTGACCCTCGTCATCGTCGACGTGATCGCTGCTCCGACGGCGGCTCAGCGCGACGACAACATCAGTCAGCAGACCCTGGAGCACCAGCCGACCACCCCCGATCTGGGAGGCGCGCCGAACGGCCCCCCTTCGGGGGTGAATCCCGAGTAGGGGCGGGGGGCCCGGCTTAGAATGGGGGGTCCTACCGAGCTGAGGAGGTAGTCGTGGCCAGACGTCTGCCGTCGCAGCCTCCGGTGCTGCCGGGCTTCTCCTATGTGCACGTGCTGGGATCCGGCGGATTCGCCGACGTCTTTCTCTACGAACAGAACATGCCGCGTCGGCAGGTCGCCGTCAAGGTGATGCTCAACGAGGTCGTGAACGACCAGGTGCGGCAGATGTTCCAGGCCGAGGCGAACCTGATGGCGCAGCTCAGCGCACATCCCGCGATCCTGACGGTGTACCAGGCGAGCGTCTCGGCCGACGGCCGTCCCTTCCTCGTGATGGAGCTCTGCTCCGCGACGCTCAGCGAGCGGTACCGGCGGGAGCGTATCCCGGTGCCCGAGGTGCTCCGCATCGCCGTCAAGATCGGCAGCGCGATCGAGACCGCGCATCGCGCCGGGGTGCTGCACCGCGATATCAAGCCGTCCAACATCCTGCTGACGGCGTACGGGCATCCCGTGCTGTCCGACTTCGGGATCGCCTCCACACTCACCGCCTCGCGCGAGGACGACGCGGTGGGCCTCTCGATTCCCTGGTCTGCGCCCGAGGTTCTGCTCGACGAGACGCCGGGCAGCATCGCCTCCGAGGTCTGGGCCTTCGCCGCGACGGTCTATTCCCTCCTCGCCGGACGTTCGCCCTTCGAGGTGCCGGGTGGCTCCAACAGCTCGAGCGACCTGATGGGCAGGATCGCGCGCGCCAAGCCTCAGCCGATCGGCCGCGCCGACGTGCCCGCCAGCCTCGAGAACCTGCTGCGCCGTGCGATGTCGCGCCGGCCCGAGCTGCGGCCGGGCAGCGTGCTCGAGCTGGTGCGCGAACTGCAACTGATTGAGACCGAGCTCGGGGTTCCGCAGACCGGCATCGAGGTCGCCATGGATGA
>JALYHS010000034.1 GCA_030776385.1 Actinomycetota bacterium | reverse complement strand
AGTCAGGGCGATATTCGGGTTGTCGCCCTGACTCGGAAATGTACGAAGGGCCGGTGCTCAGCATCGGCCCTTCGGTCGTTAACGGTGCCGATCTCACGCGACGGAGCCGCGCGTCCGTCCCAGTAGAGTTGCTGTTCTACCCCCGAAGTCGATCACGGGGACCGTCCCGAGAGGTTGACCCGTGACCGCCGACGCCGTTCCGACGTCTCCGACCCCGCCGCTCGAACTCGGAGTGCGACGGACCCGGAGCAACTGGCGCGTCCGCGCCGCGCACGCGCTCTACCGGGTTGCCACCCGACTGCACTGGGCGGAACCGGAACTCGTCGGCCTAGGGGCGATCGTGCGCCCCGGCGACGAGGTGATCGACGTCGGAGCCGCCCTGGGCATGTACACGGTCCCGCTCACCGATCTGGTCGGCCGCTCGGGGCGGGTGTCGTCGTTCGAGCCCCAGCCCCGCGGAATCTTCACGGTGCGGCTGCTGCGAGGTTTGACAGGACCCCACCGCGGCCGGGTGAGCCGCGCGACTATGGGTCCGACCTCGGGCCACTCCACCATCGTCATTCCCTTCCGCAACGGTTTCCCGATCTTCGGGCACGGACACGTGGCCGGACGCGCGGACGACGACGGGGGCAGGCAGTACCGCACTCGCGCCCCGATGACGACGATCGACGCCTGGTGCACGGAGCAGCGGATCGCTCCCGTCACCTTCATCAAGGTGGACGTCGAGGGCTTCGAGCCCGCCGTGATCGAGGGAGCCGTGGCGACCATCGATCGCGATCGCCCCAGCCTCCTGCTGGAGATCGAGGACCGACACCTCGAGCGGTACGGCCGGACCGCGGCGGACTTCGTGGCCGAGATCCACGGTCGCTGGCCCGAGTACCGTATGTACACCTGGGGAAACGGCACCTGGATCCAGGCCGCCGCGATCGTCCCCGAGGTGCGCAACTATCTGTTCGCCACCGACGCCGCGTTTCTCCGCTGACCGCGGAGGCACAGCGCTAGCCGACGCCGCGCGGGATCTCCAGCCACAGGGCGACGTCCTGGTCGTCGTCGTCGTCGAGCGAATGCTGTCCGAGCGCCAGAGCGTGTTCGTCCGGGCTGTAGAGGCCCACCACAGTCACCGCGACGCCGGATCCCTCGGGGACCGTTCGGGCGATGACACGGTCGGCGTCGGTCCCCCGGATCGCCGCGGCCAACTCGCTGAGCACCCGCTCGAGGTCGGCCTCGTTGAGATCGTCGAGCCCCCCCTCATCGAGCAGAGTGATCGTGGCGCCGCGGCGGCGGGCATCCATCACCTCGTCACGCACCGCGTCGTTGAGCAGCTTGCGTCCGCGGATCTCATCACGGATGGCGCCCTCGGTGTTCAGTGATTCGACGCGTTCCGCGGGCGAGAGATCTCCCCCGCGTTGCTGGATGGTCTCCAACATCCGAACGGCCATCGCGCTGGTCTGACCGAGCCGGAACTGCCGCTCGGTCACGTGTGCCTCCTGCGCAGCCTGCCAGTCGGTCGTCTCGCGCTCCGCGATCGTGAACCGTCGCGAGTCCCGGGCGGCTCCGGTGAGCGCGCGACGGATGACATAGGCGACCGTCACCCAGCTGGCGCTTCCGATGACGCCGAGATTCACGATGCCAAGAGGGCCGGCCCAGATCGTCGTGTGGATCACGAGGAAGATCACCCCTGCCCACGCCCAGCGCGGACGACCGCGCGTGCAGACGATGGTGAGGATGATCCCCGCGCCGGCGATGTACCAGGTCGAGTAGCCGGTCGGCCTGGCCAGACTGATCTGAGAACTCACCACCAGGGTGATCGCCACAACGGACGGCACCGCGAACGCCGCCATCCAGACCGGCATTTGCGGTGGGCCGACCGGCAGGAGGGTCACAACCACCACCAGGGCGAACAGCACCATGCCGCTGATCGCCGGGTACGGCGAGAGCGGGACGTCGATGGCGTAGACCCCGAGCACGATCACATACGCCGAGAACAGGGCGGCAAGGCCGACGATGATCCACCGCGGGACGCCGACTCTCACAGCGCCACCTGATCCAGCTCGGGGATAGCGAGCGGGAGCGGCGCGGTTCCCGCCGGCCAGCGGATGGTCACGGTCGTCCCGGAGCCCGGAGCCGATACCACCTCGGCCCGTCCGCCGACGTTGGCCATCCGTTCGATGATCGAGCCGCGCACACCGAGTCGTTCGGCCGGCACCTGCTTCGGATCGAATCCCCGACCGTCATCAGCAACGACGATCTGGATCCCGCCCTGCCATGCTGTCATCCGAACCGTCCGCGTCACGCCCTCACCGGCGTGATTGACGCTGTTGACGGCGGCCTGGACGGCGGCGGATTGCGCGGCCTCGGCAGCGGCTGCGGGAATCGAGCGCGTCCCGAGTCGACTCGAAGAGACCTCGATCCCGCCCTCGAGCTCCTCGACGGACTCCCGGGTGCGTTGGGCGAGAGCGCTGACGCGCACGGTGGTGCCGTCATCCGGGGAGACCAGGGCGGCGTCCCGGAGATGGCCGATCGCGTTGGTCGCCATGGTGGCCGCCAGTCGTTGGGCCTCAGGGGTATCGGCCCTGGCCGCGTACAGGAGCGTCGTGAGGACGCTGTCGTGCACGATCGCGTCCACCCGCACGCGCTCGGCCTCCATCGCGTGGGCCCGCACCGCGAGCGCATAGCCTTCGAGCGCCGTCGCCTGCGCCCGGTCCACCCCGATCGCCGCGGAACGAAGCACGACCGCGATGATCAGAATGGCGCCGCCGAGGATGAAGGAGTAGAGCGAGTCCAGCGTGACGCGGAAGGGCGGGAGGTCGCCGCCGGCCTGGGTCAACCTGATGAACGCGTAGATGACGGGGATGACGACCAGGTAGCCGGCCGCCCAGAGGAGAGGCAACCCGATCGCGGCCATGGCGGTCGCGATGGTGACCAGGTAGTACAGCCAGGGGCTGACGGGAGAGGGATGCGTCACGGCGAGCGGCCAGGTGATCAGCACAACTAGGAAGGTGAGCGCGAAGACCACCATCGACACCCGAACGAGCCGGCGGACGATGGTGGCCACGACGGTGAACAGCAGCGCCCCCACCAGCACGGTGATCGAGGGGTACAACCACAGCGGGTTGGAGTCATTCAGCTGCCCCAGCATCGCGGGAAGCGACTGCAGGAAGAAGATCACCCCGATTCCGGCCCCGGTGCGCGCCATTGCAGACTCGACGCGGGCCAGACTCAGCGTGTTGCGGATCGGCGGGGCGACCCTCAACTGACCCCCGGCTAGCGGGGGGCTAGCGGCCATCGCCGCCGTCGGGATCCAGCCCCGGGAGAATGCCGTCCTCGACAGCCCGACGGAGCAGGTCGACCTTCGTGGGCGCGGGACGCCCGACCTCCACGTATTTCACGCGGATGCGGTCGAGGTACTCGCGTGCGGTCGAGTAGCCGATGCCGAGCTGCTCGGCTGCCAGCTTGAGCGGGAGACCGGAGGCGTACAGGTGAAGGATCTCGCGCTCACGACGACCGAGTTGCGCCTTGGCGAAGTCGCGGTCGGCGTCGATCGCCGTCGCCCATTCGAGGTTGTTGAGCACCTCGCCGCGCGCGACAGTGGCGGCGGCGGCAATCACCGTCTTGGTGGCGGACGACTTGGGGATGACGCCGGCGGCGCCGGCGGCCAGCGCCTCGCGCACCAGGGCGACCCGGTCCGCAATGCTGTGCACCAGCACGGCGGAGCCCGCCGCCTGGACGCGCTTGACGTTCTCGGTCACCGAGGAGCCATCGCCGAGCGACAGGTCGAGGACCGTGACATCCACCTCGCGGCCGGCGAGACCCTCGATCAGATCGTCGACGCTCGCCGCAGCGATGATGAAGTCGTAGCCGTCCTCGATGAACGCGGCCTTGAGCCCGAGTCGCACCGACTCGTGGTCGTCGACGACCGCCACCTTGACGTGCACGGTGTCTGCGCCGGACGACGGCGGACGCTCGATCGTTTCAACCACGTTCATCCTTGTTTCTCCCCCCGGAATGCGGGCGACGGAACACCCACAATTCCCATGGTATCCCGCGGAGTACCTGGGGACCCCTGTTCATCCACAGCTGGGTCCGGCGCGCCCTGAGCGGACCTCAGGCGTCGCGGCTACTCGCGGACCAGCGAGCCGACCGCTTCGACGTGATGGGTGTGCGGGAAGAGGTCGAGAGCGCGCAGCCCGTCGAGACGGTATCCTAGACCCGCCAGAATCGCGACATCGCGCGCGAAGGCGATCGGATCGCACGCCACGTAGACGAGCTGGGCAGGATTCACCGCGGCGACGGCTTCGAGCACGGCCTTCCCCGCACCCGAGCGCGGCGGATCGAGCACGACCGTCGCGGCGGCGAGTCGCGTTCTCTCCCCTGCGGTGGCGTCCGCCAGCGACCGCACCCAGTGCTCGACCCGCGCCGTCACGGCGGTCGCACCCAGCCACTCGGCGAGGTTCTCGGACGCGTGGTCGGTCGCGCGCGCATCCGACTCGACGGTGGTGATGCGCACCGTGGGCCCGAACCGGTCGCCGACCGCGGCGGCCAGAAGACCCACACCGCCGTACAGGTCGAGGTTGGCGGCGCGCGGATCGAACAGCGCCGGTTCGATCGCCCGCTGGACGGCCTCGGTCAGCGCGAGCGCCGCCCCCTCGTGCACCTGCCAGAACCCGGTGTCGTCGACGCGGAACTCGCGCTCGCCCACCCGTTCGCGCACCACGCTCGGCTTCTGCGTGCCGACCACGAGCCGGGCGCCCCCGATGGTCGGTGCCAGCACGTCCACCGTGTCGGCGCCGCTGAACCTCTCGTGCAGCGGCGCTGCCTCCCTGACGGCGATGGTGGCGAGCGGCAGATCGGTGACGGGGATCACTCGGTGCGAACGCGCCGCATACGGCCCGATCGTCCCGTCGGAGGCCACATGCAGCCGCACTCGGGTGCGCCACCCGGTGCCCGGCAGCCCCTCCGCGGAGTCGGGAAGCGCCTCGACCGCGACCTCGCGGTCAAGGCCGGCCATCCGCTGCAGCCCCTCCGCCAGCACCTGCGCCTTCAGCTCGCGTTGGTGGCCGAGCTCGATGTGCCCGAACTCGGCACCACCCGCGCGATCGTCCGGGTCGCGGTCCACCGAGGCCTCGGCCCAGACGTGCGCCTGTCGATGCGGACTCGGTTCGAGCACGCGCACCGTCTCGGCGCGCCAGAAGCTCGGCTTGGCGTCATCGGTGATTCTGGCCACGACCCTCTCGCCGGGGATCGCATCCGAGACGAACACCACCCGGCCATCGAGGCGGGCCACCGAGATGCCGCCGTGCGCGATCTTGGTAGCCTCGAGTTCGACCTCACGGCCCTGCATCTCACCCATTCCTCGAGCTTAGGAGCGCCCGTTGCCGCCAGCAGACGAGGCCCCTCTCCGCCTCTACCTCGCGTCGACTTCGCCGGCGCGGCTCGCCACCCTGCGCGCGGTCGGCATCGACCCGATCACGATCCCGTCGAAGGTCGACGAGGAGGCCGCAGTCGCCGCCGTCGGCCCGCTGACCGCCGCCGAGATGGTGCAGTTGCTCGCCCGGCTGAAAGCCGAGGCCATCCTCGATCCAGCCGTCGGAGAGGCTCAGCTGATCGACGGACTCGTGCTCGGCGGGGATTCCGCGTTCGAGATCGACGGGCAGCTGTTCGGCAAGCCGCACCTGCCCGAGATCGCGCGGGATCGCTGGGTCGCGCAACGCGGCCGCTCCGGCGTGCTGCACTCGGGCCACTGGCTCATCGACGCGCGCCACGGGCTGGTCGGCCGGGCGATCGGCGGAGTGGCCGAGGCGCGCGTGCACTTCGCCGAGGACATCACGGATGCGGAGATCGACGCCTACGTCGCCACCGGCGAACCGCTCGAGGTCGCCGGTGCGTTCACGATCGACTCGAAGGGCGCCGGATTCATCGAGAGGATCGAAGGCGATCCGCACGCCGTGGTCGGACTCAGCGTCCCGCTGCTGCGCAAACTGGTGCGCGCGCTCGGTGTCGAGTGGACCGCGCTCTGGAACATCTGAGGCCCCTGCCGTCGCCGAGCTCCGACGAAGCCACGTACGTGCCGGCGCACTCTGCGATCTGCGTGGCGTCCTGCGGTCCCTCGCACTCACGCGGGAACCCACGCAGATTCGGGAGTGCCGCCGGCCGCACCCTGTCCACACCCGCGCCCCTCGAGCTGGTTGCCGCGATCGACAGCGAGATCACCGAACTTCTGTGGACAGGCGACAAAGTCGGAGGCTCGACCACCCCATAAGCTGAGGAACTATGGCCAGCATCACGAAAGTCCTGATCGCCAATCGGGGAGAAATCGCGGTGCGCGTGATCCGCGCAGCCCGGGACTCCGGAATCGCCTCGGTGGCCGTCTATGCGGATCAGGATCGTGACGCTCGGCACGTCAAGCTCGCAGATGAGGCATATGCCCTCGAGGGCACGACCAGTGCCGAGACCTACCTGGTCATCGACAAGCTGCTGTCGATCGCACGCCGCTCGGGAGCGGATGCCGTGCATCCCGGCTACGGATTTCTTGCCGAGAACGCCGACTTCGCCCGCGCGGTGATCGACGCCGGCCTGATCTGGGTCGGCCCGAGCCCCGACGCCATCGACCGCCTTGGCGATAAGGTGAGCGCCCGCCATGTGGCCGAGAAGGTGGGTGCCCCGCTCGCACCCGGCACGTTGAACCCGGTCAAGGACGCGGATGAAGTGCTCGCCTTCGTCGACGAGGTCGGGCTCCCGGTCGCCATCAAGGCGGCGTTCGGCGGGGGCGGCCGCGGTCTCAAGGTGGCGCGCACCCGCGAGGAGGTGCCGGAGCTCTTCGAGTCGGCCGTGCGCGAGGCGACCGCCGCGTTCGGGCGCGGAGAATGCTTCGTCGAGAAGTACCTCGACGAGCCGCGCCACGTCGAAACCCAGTGCCTGGCCGATGCCGCGGGCAACGTGGTCGTGATCTCCACCCGGGACTGCTCCCTCCAGCGCCGCCACCAGAAGCTGGTCGAGGAGGCGCCCGCACCTTTCCTCACGGCTGAGCAGACCGAACTGCTGTACCGCTCCTCCAAGGCCATCCTGAAAGAGGTGGGCTATGTCGGCGCGGGCACCTGCGAGTTCCTGATCGGCAGAGACGGCACCGTCTCCTTCCTCGAGGTCAACACGCGGCTTCAGGTCGAGCATCCGGTCTCCGAAGAGGTCACCGGGATCGACTTGGTGCGCGAACAGTTCCGCATCGCCGAGGGCGGGACGATCGAGTACGGCGACCCGCCTGCGCTCGGCCACTCCTTCGAGTTCCGGATCAACGGCGAAGATCCGGGCCGGAACTTCCTGCCGACGCCCGGGCCGGTTCAGGTGCTGCGGTTCCCCGGCGGTCCCGGCGTCCGCGTCGACTCCGGCGTCACCACCGGCGATGTGATCTCGGGCGCGTTCGACTCGCTGCTCGCCAAGCTGATCGTCACCGGATCCTCGCGCGAGGACGCGCTCGAGCGTTCGCGCCGGGCCCTCGACGAGTTCGAGGTCGCCGGTCTGCCCACCGTGCTCCCGTTCCATCGCAAGGTGGTGCGCGATCCGGCTTTCACCGCGGTCGACGGCCACTTCGGCGTCTACACCCGCTGGATCGAGACCGAGTTCGTCAACGACCTCGAGCCATGGGGCGGGATTCTGGCCGACGCCGCCGAGCCCGAGAAGCGTCACAGCGTGGTCGTCGAGGTCGAAGGCAAGCGGATCTCCGTCTCGCTGCCCACCAAGTTGATGCCGTCAAGCGGATCCGTCTCCAACGCCCCGGCCCCGAAACGCAAGTCGGGCGGCAGCGGCTCGTACGCGGCGACCGGCACCGGAGTGAAGGCGCCGATGCAGGCCACCATCGTGAAAGTGGCGGTCCAGGAGGGCGACAAGGTGGTCAAGGGCGACCTGGTGATCGTGCTCGAGGCCATGAAGATGGAGCAGCCGCTCACCGCCCACCGGGACGGCACGATCGTTAAACTCGATGCCACCGTCGGTGCCACCGTCTCGTCCGGGCACCTGCTGCTCGCGATCGAGGACTAGCGCGGCTCGGCGCTGGTCGAACCTGTCGAGACCAGTTTCGACGAGCTCAACCACCGCTGGGCCGGACGCTCGACCGCGTGGTACAGCAGTGCCCCGAGCAGCACCACGATGGCGAGCGGCACCAGGAGCAGAGCGGCCCGCGCGACGACAGGCCACTGCAGCACGACCTCCTGCGGAACCTTCTGCACGAGCGCCGCGAGCAGCGCGCCGAAGATCATCAGCACGATGCCGTGGATCATGTAGATTCCGTACGAGATCCGGCCGCCGTATTCGAGCGGCCCGCTCGACAACCAGCGAATCGCTGGTCCGCCGCCCGTCGCGAGCCCGGTGACCACAACCCCCGCGAGCAGCAACGCCACCACGGCGCGGGCCGGATCCAACTCGATGCGCCCCGCAGTGGTGATGAGCAGAGCCAGGCCCAGCAGCCCGACAACCGCGAGGATCCCGGGTCGGATGCGCGGCGCTCCGATCGCGAAGATGGCGGCGCCCGCTACGAAACCCGCCACGACGCGCACGAGCGGATGCGGCATCCCGTTGAAGGAAGGAAGCAGCCACGCCCCCAACCCTTCGGCTGCGAGACACCCCGCCAAGACCAGCAGCAACCCGATGCGGTGGCGGCGCACCACCGCGATGAGCAGCGCAACCGCCGGGAACAGCAGGTAGGCGAACCACTCGGCGCTCAGCGACCAGGCCGGGAAGTTCCAGCCCTGCTGTGGGAACGGCTCCCAGCCGCGGATCAGCAGCAGGTCCTGGATGGCCCCCCACACCGTGAAGCTCTGCGGGTACGGGATCGTGACCCCGATCAGCACTCCGGTCAGGATGACCGCGATCGCAATCAGGAGCGTGACGAACTGCAGCGGGTAGATCCGCGCCAGCCGCTTGATCAGGAAGCGCCGGTACCCGCCGGGCGCTGCTCGACCGCCCGGGAAGACGCCGAGGTACTGGTAGGCGATGATGTAGCCGCTCAGCACGAAGAACAGGTCAACGGCGAGGTAGCCGGAGTCGAACAGGAAGCCGACAGGGCGCAACTCGGGAATCAGCCCGAAGATCATGAACTGGAAGTGGTAGAGCACCACCCAGGTCGCGGCGAGGAAGCGGACTCCGGTGAGCTGGCGGATTTCCGCGCGCCGGGCGGTGACCGCCTCGGGCACTGCGGCGACCGCCTCCGTCATCAGCCGACGATGTGCATGGCGCGCGCGGCATCCGTCACGCTCGCCGACAGCGAGGGGTAGACGCTGAACGCGCGGGCCAGCTGGTCGACGGTGAGTCGGTGCTCGACGGCGAGTGAGATGGGCAGGATGAGGTCGCTCGCCTTGGGCGCCACGATCACGCCGCCGATCACCGTGCCCGATCCGGTGCGCGCGAAGATCTTCACGAAGCCGTCCTTGATTCCCATCATCTTGGCGCGCGGGTTGGACGCGAGGGGCAGCTTGTAGATCTCGCCCTGCGCGATGCCCTCCTCGATCTGCTTCTGCGACCAGCCGACGGTCGCGACCTCGGGCTGGGTGAAGATGTTCGAACTCACGTTGCGCAGTTCTGTCGGCGCGACGGCGTCGCCCATCGCGTGGTACACCGCCGTGCGACCCTGCATCGAGGCGACGGATGCCAGGGGCAGGAAGTCGCTGCAGTCGCCTGCCGCGTAGATGCTCGGCATCGAGGTGCGGGCGACGCGGTTGACCCGGATGTGTCCACTCGCGGTCAGCTGGACCCCGGCCTCCTCGAGCCCGATGCCCGCCGTGTTGGGGATCGAGCCGACCGCCATGAGGCAGTGGGATCCCTCGACCGTGCGTCCGTCGGTCAACGTCACGAGCACGCCGTCTGCGGTGCGCTCCACCTTCTCGGCGCGACTCTTCGAGAGCACGTCCATGCCGTTGCGGGTGAAGACGTTCTCGATCACCCGCGCCGCGTCGGCGTCCTCGCCGGGGAGCACCTGCTCGCGACTCGAGACGAGCGAGACCTTCGAGCCGAGGGCCAGGTATGCCGAGGCGAACTCCGCCCCCGTGACGCCCGATCCGACCACGATCATGTGCTCGGGGACCTCATCGATCGTGTACAGCTGCGTCCAGGTGAAGATGCGCTCGCCATCCGGCTTTGCGGAGTCGAGCTGGCGGGGCCGGGCGCCGACCGCCACGACAAGCGTGTCTGCGTCGATCTCGTCGAAGTCGGTGCGGGTCCTGCCCTTGCCGGTGGAGACCACCAGCCGGTTGGGGCCGTCCAGTCGACCGTCACCGGCCAGGATGCGCACGCCCGCCTTGATGAGCTGCGACTTCATGTCCTCGGACTGTTGGCGCGCGAGCATCAGGAGTCGCTGGTTGACGGCTCCGAGGTTCACGGCGACCTCGGGGCGCACGGCGCGTCCGTCGCCGTTGCGGGTGAAGAACTGCACCCCCAGATCGGCGGCCTCACCGGCGGCATTCGCGGCCTCTGCGGTGGCGATCAGGGTCTTCGAGGGGACGACATCGGTGAGCACGGCCGAACCGCCGACTCCCGCCCGCTCGACCAGGGTGACCTCGGCGCCGAGCTGCGCTCCGGTCAGTGCCGCCTCATAGCCTCCCGGCCCTCCGCCGAGGACGGCGATGCGTTGGGTTCGCTCGAACTCGTACGAGGGCATAACCCCATTCTGGTCATTCCCGGGCCACGGCGCGCACACAAGTCACTGCCCGGCCGCCCAGTGATTCTGCACCTGTGTGGCGCTGAGCACGACCGCGTATGCCGCGGCAAAGCGCATCTGGCCGGAGAAGTAGACCGCGCCCTGGCTGGGCCAGGCGTTGAGATTGTCGTAGCCGAGACGCCACCACCCGTTGTAGTTCTCCGGTGTGACCCAGGCGGGGTTCGCGGAGACGAGTGTGCCGTCGAGGTAGAGCTTCATCCCCGTCGCCGCTGACATCGTCGCCGCCACGTGATGCCAGAGTCCGTCGGTGACGACTGTCGGAGTCGTCAGAACCTGGAGGGAGACCCCGTTGTACGTCCCGAAGTTCAGGGTGCCGGTGGTCCCGATGTAGAGCTGTCGGTCGTAGTGAGTCGACAGGCCGGTCTGGGCGTCGCCGAATCCCATCAACCTCCCCCCCGCAACGGTGGTCTTGAACCACAGCTCCTCGCTGAAGGTGGTCGGGTTGGTGTACTGCTGCGGCGTCGAGACGTAGCTCGTCGATCCGTTGAGCACATAGGCGCCTCCGGTGTCTCGAGGGCACGCGAGCGGAGTGGCCGCGCTGCTGGTCATCGACCCTCGGTAGGTTCCGGGAGTCAGGAATCCGAGTGGAGCGACACTGTTCCCCGCGGAGGAGGAGTTCGAGTCCTCGTCCAGGTGGTACTGGAAGTATGCGTTGCCCTGGTCAGCGGACGCAGCGTTCGCGCAGCTGGTGTATTGGCCGATGACGAAGGCGGGCGACACCGTCGACGCGACACCGGGCGCGGCAGCCGTCAAGGTGTAGGTTCCTGCGCGGTTGATGCGGCATCCAGCGAAGGTTGCGGTGCCGGCGACGGCGGTTCTGGGGTTCGTTGTGCAACTCAGCGTGGCACCCGCCGCCGTTGTGAGGGTCAGGGTGACGGCGATCGTGCTGGTGACCCGGTTGCCTCCCGCGTCGACGACGGTCACCACCGGTTGCGTGGCGAAGGCGGAGTTGATCGGGGTCGTCGAGGGAGACGCGCTGAAGACCAGTTTGGTCGCCGGGCCGACGGCGATCGCGAACGAGGTGCTGACCGCGGCCGTCAAGGAGGGCGAGGTGGCGGTCAGCGTGTATGTGCCTACCTTGTCGACGGCGCAGCCGCCGAAGGTCGAGACCCCGGATGCCGTCGTGACCGGGTTTGCCGAGCAGCTCAGCGTGGCCCCCGCAGGCGTGGTCAGGCTGAGCGTGATGGCGACCGCCGTCCCGGTGGTGGCCTTACCGGCCGCGTCGAGCAATCGCACCGACGGCTGGATCGCGAGAACGACTCCGCCGGTGCCGTTGGACGGGTTCGTCACGAATGCCAACTTCGTTGCCGGCGTCGCAGCGGGATACGCCCAGTTGTTGCCCAGCGACGAAGTCCGCGCGGTGAAAACCGCGTTCGCCGGGCCGAGCACGGCGATCACGACCATCACGGCGGTGACGAGCGCCGCACTCATGGCGAGCCGAGACAGCTGTCTGACGAGAACGGGGCGACGAAACCTCGGTGGAGCGCGGGCGCTCCGGCTTCTCGGCTCGGAGCCGCCGAGAGCTTCGATGGCCAACGCGAGCAGGCTGACTACGACCCAGATCGAGAGTGGCGCCCACGCACCACTGACGATCCACAGCAGCGGCAGCCCGACCCAGGGGATGAGCACGTAGGCCTGGCCGATGATCCGGGAGCGCGGAAGGGGCGTGCTGTCGACCTGGATGTTGGCGTCACCGGACGTGATCAACGTTCCATCCGGGTTGGTGCCCACGATTCGGTGGATGATCAGGGTCGTCGATTTGCCCGAGGCCGATCCCCGAAACGTGACGACGCGACCCATCGGCGTCGTGACGTCCTGTGGCAGGGGAAAGGAGAGCACCACGTCACCGGCGCGGAGGTGCGGCCTCATCGAGCCGCCGAACACCGCCGACCCGGTCATCCCGAACACGAGCGGAAGCAGCGAGAAGACGGTCAGTGCCACGACGAATGAGAGCGAAAGCCGTGCGACGAGCCGGACCGTCAGCCACGTCCAGGCAGCCATGGCGGTCACGACAGTCGCCGGGGCCACGGCGGTCACCGAACTGACGCCCGCCGCGACGCCTTCCGAGGGTTTCATGGCACGACCACGGGCGGTCAGTTGCTCTGGAGTTCCCAGACCACGTCTTCGCTGACCGACTTGCCCTGCAACGCGTCGACCTGGGCCTGCGTGAGATTCGTGACGTCGAAGACCCAGCTGACCCGATAGGTCTTGGACTCCCCGGCGGCGCCGGTCGTCGTCCATGGCAGAGTGCCGGTCGCGTAGTTGGTCGACGCCAGCGCTCCTGCTGCGAGCGAGGTCGGAGTTCCTGCGGCGCTGTCTGGCACAAACCCGGTGCAATTGCCGAAGGAGCCACCGGTTCCGATCTCGATGGTGTCGAGGATGTTGTTCTCCAGCCCGCCAGCGCCCAGGCGAGCGATGTACAGCTTCACCACGCCCGAAACCGAGGACGTGGAGGTCACCTTGATGCAGTTGCTTCCCGTCTGGCCGGGCTTGACGTTGGTGAGTTGGAACGCCGCAGCACCCTGATCATCGTCGGTCAGATTCACAGACCCCGTGCTCCAGCTGTTGCCGACGTTCTGGGTCTGCGCCGTGAACGCAGCCGCAGAGATCTGCCAGATCAGCAGCGCGGCCCCCACCACCGCCAACGGGCCGACGCTGAAAATCGCGATGCGACGCGCGCGCGCATTCGGTGCCTTCATGAGGGGATCCCCCGATCCTAACCAGCCACCCTCTGCGACCTCATCCGATCATCACCGGTCGCTTCCCACCTGCCTAGAGCAGAAGGTCCCGACGTCAGCCGACCAGCACCGGCTGGCGACGTCGACGTCGCCGCGAGCCTCCCTCGCGGACTGGATGCGCGGGGAGCGACGGCGCACGGGGAGCAGCCGAACCGCTGCCGACTCCCTCGACAACGAGCGCCAGCACGGTGATCACGCCCCAGATTGCGAAAGGCACGAACTCGCCGCCGGTGAACCAGAGCAGCGGAAGCCCGACCCAGGGAATGAGAAAGTAGGCCTGCCCGATGATGTCAGTCCGGTTCAACGCTGCGCTGTCGACCATGGCGTTCGCATCCCCCGCCGTGATCAGGCTCCCGTCGTCGTTGGTGCCGACGACGCGGTGAACGATCAGCGCGGTCGACTTTCCCTCTGGCGAAGCCAAAAAGGTGACGACCCGCCCCATCGGGGTCGGGGCGTCTTTCGGCAAGGTGTGCGAGAGCACGACATCACCAGCCTGCAGATGCGGCCTCATTGACCCGCCCACCACGGCCGACCCCGTCATCCCGAACAGCAGCGGTGCGAGCGCGAACGTGGCCAGCGCCATGACGAACGCCAGGTAGAAGCGCGCGACCATCCGCGTTCCGAGCCACGTCCAGGCGAGCACGGTGCGGCTCAGTTGCTCTGGAGTTCCCAGACCACGTCGGCGCTGACCGACTTGCCCTGCAGCGCGTCGATCTGGGCTTGGGTGAGCGACCCGGTGTTGAAGACCCAGGTCACCCGGTAGCTCTTGGATTCGCCGGCGGCGCCGGTGGTGGTCCACGGCAGAACCCCGGTCGCATAGTTGGAACTGGTCGCCGCAATTTGGGCCAGCGTCGCCGCCGGAACCGCGGGTCCATCGGCCACGAATCCGGTGCAGCTGCCGAACGACCCTCCCGTCCCGATCTCGGTACTGATGGTGACGTAGTCCTGCAGACCCGTCGCGCCGAGGCGGGTGAGGTAGAACTTCACCACACCCGGAATCGACGAGGTCGACGTCACCTTGATGCAATGGCTGCCGGTCTGGCCCGGGGTCACGTTTGTGAGCTGGAATGCCGCGGCACCATTGTCGTCGTCTGAGAGAGCGACGGATCCGGTGCTCCAGCTGTTTCCGACGTTCTGTGTCTGCGCGGTGAAAGCCGCGGCCGAGATCTGCCAAATCAGCAGCCCAGCTCCCAGGATCGCGATCGGACCGGCCGCGAAGAGAGCAATGCGTCGCGCGCGAGCGCTCGGTGCCTTCATGAG
>JALYHS010000033.1 GCA_030776385.1 Actinomycetota bacterium | reverse complement strand
GCCATCGTGCTCACCACCCCGGTCGGCTTGTTGAGCATCACGTAGCGCTTGTCGGGATCGAGTTGTACGGCGCTGCCGTCCACGGCCACCTTGTCGACGAGCGGATCGACCCGCGAGCCGAGCTCGGGTTGCTGCTGACCCTGTCACGGGAGCCCGGGGGGGCCGATGTGCGCCCCGTCGAGAGCGGCGAGGAGGATTTCGATTGAGCGACGCGAGGGAGTCGAGGGCCGCGAGGGTCAGCGGTCCCGTGCGTGTCGTCGGGGCCGGTCTTCTCGGCGCGAGCATCGGTCTTGCCTTGCGCGAGCGGGGGCTCGACGTGATTCTCGCCGACACCTCGCGGGCAAACCTGAGTCTCGCGATCGACTACGGCGCAGGTCGGCCCGCCACAGCTGAGGATGCTCCGGCCCTCATCATCATCGCCGTTCCGCCGGATCTGGTGGCGGATGTCGCGGCCAGCGAGCTTGCCGCGAACCCCGAGGCGCTCGTCATCGATGTGGCGAGCGTGAAGGCGGGAATCCTCGCCGAGCTGACCGAGTGCGGCGCCGACACCTCCCGCTACCTCGGCACGCATCCGATGGCCGGTCGCGAGCGCGGGGGAGCGATCTCTGCGCGCGCCGACCTGTTCCTCGGGCGCCCATGGGTGATCACGCCGACCGAGTCGACGACCGATGAGCAGTACCGCACCGTCGAGGATCTCGCGATCGAGCTCGGTGCGAGCCCGGTGCGCATGACCGCCGAGGAGCACGATCGCGGCGTCGCGCTCGTCTCGCACGTTCCGCAGCTCATCTCCTCGCTGCTGGCCGCCAGACTGCGCGAAGCGCCCGACGCGGCAGTCGGTCTCGCGGGCCAAGGGCTCCGCGACACGACGCGCATCGCGGGGAGCAATCCGGAGCTCTGGGTGCAGATCCTCGGAGCGAACTCCGGCCCAGTCGCGCGGGTGCTGCACGACTATCGGGACGAACTGGATGCGGTCATCGCCGCTCTGGAGGCGCCCTCGGCATCCGGGTCCCCGCGTCGAATCGCGGAGACGCTGGCCGCCGGCAATCAGGGTGTCGCGCGCATTCCTGGCAAGCACGGTCGGGACGACCGCTTTGCGGCGCTTGTCGTAAAGGTGGACGACACCCCTGGCCAGCTCGCGCGGCTGCTGACGGAGATCGGCGAGGAGGGGGTCAACCTCGAGGACTTCCGGCTGGAGCACTCGCCGGGTGCACAGGTGGGGTTCGCCGAGGTCAACGTGCTGCCCGAGGCGGCGCACCGGCTGGCCGAGGCACTCGAGGCGCGCGGGTGGACGCTCGCGGAGGGGGAGCGGTGACCTCTGGTCCCGGTGCTCCCGTGGCGGCGCCCGTTGTCGTTGCGATCGACGGCCCCGCGGGCAGCGGCAAGTCGAGCGTCAGCAAGGCGGCGGCGGTCGCCCTCGAGTACGCCTTCCTCGACACCGGCGCGGCATATCGTTCACTCACCTGGCTCGGGCTCGAACGCGGTCTCGACCTGACGAATGTGGCGGCTGTCGTCGAGCTGTTGACGACGTTCCACTACTCGACCGAGGTGGTCGGGTCGGGCACCATCGTGCGGGTCGTGGACGGAGACGGGCCGAGCGCGGATGTCACCGACGCGATACGCGAACCCCGCGTCACCGCCGTCGTGAGCGACATCGCGCGGATCCCGGAGGTTCGGGTGGCGCTCAACCACGTGTTCCGCCGACTCATCCGGAGCACCGATCGCCCTGGAATCGTGGTCGAGGGGCGGGACATCACGACCGTTGTCGCGCCGGATGCCCAGGTGCGGATCCTCCTCACGGCCGCGGAAGACGTTAGGATTGCCAGGCGCTCCGCCGAACTCTCGCCGGACGCCGCCTCCACGGCCTCGCAGTTGCGCGAGCGGGACCGACGGGACGCCCAGGTGGTCGACTTCCTGACCGCGGCTCCCGGGGTGACGACGATCGATTCGACCGAACTGGACTTCGGACAGACCGTTCAGGCCGTCGTCGATCTGGTGCGCACCACAAGCTCCCCGCACTGAAAGAGACACCATCATGACCGACGACCGCGAGCCGATCGACGGCACACCTGAGCCTGCCGAGCTCGAAATCCCGACGCTCGCCGACGATGCGGAGTTGAGCGCCGAGTTCGGCGAACTCGACGGCGCGCTCGTCGAGCGCTTGGCCGAGCTGGACGACGAGGTCGCCGAAGCCCGCGCCACCTCTCTTCGGTCCGGCCTCTCCGACTACGACCTCGACGACGAGGACCTCGAGATCCTCGAAGCC
>JALYHS010000032.1 GCA_030776385.1 Actinomycetota bacterium | reverse complement strand
GGTCGAGGTGAGTTCGCCGCTCTCGTACCACTCGGCCGAGAGTTCGTCCGCACCGCGATCGGTGTAGTCGTTCAGCAGACGTTGCTGGCTCGTTCGGAGTTCGCGGACGATCAACTGGGATGCCATCCGGCCGGCGGGTGTGCGCTCGACCCCGGCCCCGCCGATGTTGATCGAGCCGGGAACCCGCTCCCACCATCGCTCGCGGCCCGTCCCCCGCCCCTGCTCTTCTCGCACGAATCCATGCTTCTCGAGCTGGCGCAGGTGATAGCTGGTGGCGCCACTCGACTCGCCGAGTCGCTCAGCCAGTCCGCTTGCGGTCGCCGCTCCGTACACCGACAACGCATCGAAGATCTGGACCCGCAGGGGATGCGAGAGCGCCTTCAGGCTCTCCATGTCCAGTTCGCGCACCGGCTGCAGACGATCCATCACCGGCTGTTTCTCTGTCATGATCCAAAGATACCTGTGCAAATGTTTCTTTGCAAGCTTGTGTTTGCAAAAGTGTCTTTGTAATGCTGCGTCCATGCTCGCCGTAGGCTGGAACCATGGCCGATCTGAACCCCTTCTTCGAACCGAGCACGCTCGAATACGGTCTCCCGCCGTTCGCCGGGATCCAGGACGAGCACTACGAACCGGCCTTCGAGAAGGGCATGGATGACCAGCTCGCGGAGATTCACGCGATCGTGAGCGGCGGGGAGCCGGCGAGCTTCGAGAACACCTTCGTGGCGCTCGAGGAGAGCGGCCAGCTGCTCTCCCGAGTCGCGACAGTGTTCTTCAACAAGAGCTCGGCCGACTCCAGCGACTTCACCAACGAGCTCGAGGAGCGGATCGCCCCGCGGCTCGCGGCGCACTCCGATGCGATCGTTCTCGACTCATCGCTGTACACGCGCGTGAAGACCGTGCACGACGCCCTGGATGGGCACGCCGAGCTGACCGCCGAGCAGAAGTACCTCGTGCACCGGTGGTACACGGAGATGACCCTCGCGGGTGCGGGCCTCGACGACGCGGCCAAGGCGAAGCTGCGCGAGTACAACCAGAAGCTCTCCACCCTCACCACGCGCTTCGAGAAGAACCTGCTCGCCGACACGAACGAACTCGCGGTCGTGGTCGCGGATGTCGCCGAGCTCGACGGGCTCGAACCGGGCGAGATCTCCGCGGCGGCCGAAGCGGCAACGGCTCGCGGTCTCGACGGCAAGTGGCTGGTGACACTCGTGCTGCCCACCGGGCACCCGTTCCTCGCGTCGCTGACGGATCGCGGCATCCGTCAGCGCATCATGGACGCCTCCCAGGCCCGAGGGTCGCACGGCGGCGAATGGGATAACAAGAAGGTTCTGCTCGAGATCGCACGGCTGCGCGCGGAGCGAGCCGAGTTGCTCGGATTCGCGAGCCACGCCGCGTTCGTCCTCGCCGACATGACGGCCAAGACGCCGAAGGCCGTGGCCGAGATGCTCGGCAAGCTCGCCCCCGCGGCGGCGCGCAACGCGAAAGCCGAGCAGGGCGACCTGGAAGTGATCGTCGAGGGCGACCTCGATGATGACCAGACGGTGAAGAGCTGGGACTGGGCGTTCTGGACCGAGAAGGTGCGCCAAGAGAAGTACGACGTCGACACGGCGTCGCTGCGTCCCTGGTTCGAGGCCGAACGGGTGTTGCAGGACGGCGTGTTCTTCGCCGCAACTCGGCTCTACGGCATCACCTTCACCGAGCGGAAAGACCTCGTCGGCTACCATCCCGAGGTGCGCGTCTTCGAGGTGCACAACGAGGACGGCTCACCCGTCGGCCTCTACCTGCTCGACCTGTACACGCGCGACTCGAAGCGCGGCGGGGCGTGGATGAACGACCTGTTCTCGCAATCCGCGCTCCTCGGGCACGACCACACGATCGTGGTCAACAACCTCAACGTGCCGAAGCCGGCCCCCGGCTCGCCGACGCTGCTGACTTTTGACGAGACATCCACCTTCTTCCACGAGTTCGGACACGCTCTGCACGGGCTGTTCGCGCAGGTAACGTACCCGAAGCTGGCCGGCACGAACGTGTTCCGCGACTTCGTCGAGTTTCCGAGCCAGGTGAACGAGATGTGGATGCTGTGGCCCGAGGTCCTGGCCAACTACGCCAAGCACTACCAGACCGGTGAACCGTTGGATCAGGGCATCGTGGATCGGCTGCGCGCATCCGAGCAGTTCAACGAGGGATTCGCGACCAGCGAGTATCTCGGCGCCGCGCTGCTCGACCAGGCCTGGCACGGACTCTCGGCACGCGCGGCTGCCGCTGTCGACGATGTGCCCGGGTTCGAGGCATCCGCTCTCGCTGCCGTCGGACTCGACAACCCGGCCGTGCCGCCGCGCTACCGCAGCACCTACTTCGCGCACGTGTTCTCGGGCGGCTACGACGCCGGGTACTACTCGTACATCTGGAGCGAGGTGCTCGACGCCGACACCGTCGAGTGGTTCAAGTCGAACGGCGGCCTGACCCGCGCGAACGGCGACCGTTTCCGGACGAAGCTGCTCGGCGTTGGCGGCTCGAAAGACGCGCTGGAGGCCTACGTGGACTTCCGCGGTCGGCCCGCGGAGATCGGGCCGCTGCTCAAGCGTCGCGGCCTCGAGTAGTTGCCGCTGCGCCCCTGCGGCGCTGCGCTCGCGGCCCCGCCTCGCTGCTCCGCTGCGCCCTGCGCCAACTACTCGCACCGCGAGGTGACAGGTTTGCACCGACATCGCGCGATCGTCCGCGGTATCTCGATGCAACCGAATGTGCTCGCTCACTTCACGCCTGCCGCACGGAGCAGGGCGCCGAGTTGGAGTGGTGACCCCGCCACCTCCCAGCCCCACCTCGCGACGGTCGACACCTGCCGACGTAGCCGGTCCTCACGTTTTTTCTCGTCGACGACGACATCAGCCGCGGATCTGCCGCCGGTGAACTCGCTGCGCCGGTATTTGCCCTCACCATCGAACTCACCAGCGACCCCGAGTTCGGGCCACCAGAAGTCGACGAACATCCGCCCCTCTTCGTCTTCGAAACACTGTTGAAGGATGGGTGGCGTCAGCCCTGCCCGCGCGATGGAGATCCGAGATCGGGTTTCGCCCGGGGACCCGGACAACGGATTGGCGAAGTCGACGACGAAGCGGGCCGAACGCACTCCTCGACCAGATCCAATCAGATCGACCTCGCGGACGAGATCGTCACGAGGAATGACGAACGTACGATCCCCGAGGACGATTCCGGCCATGCTCGCGTCCGCAGCGAGGACCGCATTCGTCGTGGATTCGGTTCGAGCCAAATCGACCACCGTGCGAGCGAGCGCCGTCACCTGCACTCCGTCAATGGTGTCTGGCGCGAGAGCCGACCCTCCGGTATGACGCACGAAGTGAGGCGTGGTGCGACCGGCCGTCTGCGCGGATGTGACATGGATGCGCGCCGGCCAGGGCCCGATCCTCGGGATCCGCCACAGCGCTGCCGCGGAGGTATGCGAAAACACGAGAGCAGTAGGCGAGACAAGCTCCCTCGCATGAACCAGGTCTCGGTATGTCTCATCGTGAGATCGTCGGACCTTGCCGTCGGCATACACCCCGCGCGCAATCCTGACCACGCTGCCTGAGGACGCCGCTCGTGCGAGCAGGTTTCGCTCGCCCGACGTCAGCGCCGATCCGGTCAGGGTGAAGCGGCGACGCCACTCGGGATCATCAACAATGTGCATTCGCGCAGAATTCCACGGCGGACCTCGCGAGTTGGCGGGTGCCGGTCAGCCGGTGGAAATCCTCGCCGCCGTGACCGTGCGGAGGAAGCAACACCAACTGATGCACCGAGATGGCGCGATCGATCGCGCCATCTCGATGCGAACGTGTCTCTGAGGACGCGCCCGTAGTGCAGCACGACGCGCGCTACTCGGCCAGGACTGGAGCAATCACGGGGGCGAGAGCCGCGAGCGCCCGCAGCGTGCCAAGGCGCACGTCGACCGTCGCGCCCTGCGGCACCACGATCACCTCGTCCGCGAGGGTGGATGCCGCGAGCGCGTCGATCCGTGCCAGCACCTGCGACAGCGTGCCGATCGCCTGGTGCGCGAGTCGCTGGTCCACGAATGCGTTCTCGGCATCCGTCCACGGATGCGCCAGCGTCTCCTCGAGCGAGGGCACGCGGGTAGGAAATCCGCTCCGAAGCCGGATCATCTGAAGCGCCTGGGGCAAGGCGAGCTGACGCGCCTCCTCGGCCGACGGCGCCACCAGCGTCGTGACTGCCACCATCGAGTGCGGCTCGCTCAGCATCACCGAGGGCGTGAACGCGTCCCGGTAGACCTCGAACGCGAGCGGCGTTGTGTCACCGCCCGCGAAATGGTGCGCGAAGGCGAACGAGAGCCCCATCATCCCGGCCAGGCGTGCGCTGAAGTCGCTGGATCCGAGCAACCACAACTCCGGCGAGTCACCCATGCCGGGAACCGCGATGATCCGCGAGCCCTGGCCTCCCGCGAGGGGAGGGATGGTGCCGAAGTACGCCAGAAGTTCGATGACCTGTTGGGGAAAGTCATCCACCGTTTCAACGCCGACAGTGCGACGGATGGTGGCACTCACGAGCGGGTCAGTTCCGGCCGCGCGGCCGAGCCCCAGGTCGATCCGGTCTCCGTGGAGGGCCACGAGCGTTCCGAACTGTTCCGCCACGACGAGTGAGGAGTGGTTGGGCAGCATGACGCCACCCGAGCCGACGCGGATGCGCTCCGTCGCGGCTGCGATCGCGCCGATCAGCACGGGCGGCGAGGAGCTCGCGACGCCCGGCATCCCGTGGTGCTCCGCCACCCAGAACCGCCGGTAGCCAAGTCGATCGGCTTCGCGGGCCACGGAGAGCGTGTCGGCGAGGGCCTGGGCGTGGGTGGCGTCGGCGCCGACCGAGGCGAGGTCGAGCACGGAGAGGGGAAGGGTCACCTGAGGGGCAACGCCATGCCGGCGGTGCACGATTCCCGCGCGCCGACTTGCATTCATGGCTTTGCGATGTGCAATATATTGCATGCCCGTTCCGCAGACCGACGCCCCCGTCATCGCGCGCAGCTCGTTACGCGAGACCACCTTCGCGCGGATTCGCGACGCAATCGTCGACGGCACCCTCACACCCGGCGAACGCCTCCGAGATGCCGAGCTCGCCGAGTGGCTCGGCGTCAGTCGCACTCCGATCCGCGAGGCGCTCCTCGAGCTGCAGCGCGCCGGGCTCGTCATCGCCCGCGCCGGCCGCGAGACCCTGGTGAGTCCCCTCGACGTGGATGCCACCCGTCAAGCCGCGGAAGTCGCGTCCGCGCTCCACGCCCTGGCCGCGCGGCTCGCCGTTCCGCGATTGGATGCGCCCGCGCTGGAACGCCTGCGGGCCGCGAACGAGGCATTCGCATCCGCTCTCGACGCGCAGGACGCGGATGCTGCCCTCGACGCGGATGATGCGTTCCATCGGGTTCTGGTCACGGCATCCGGAAATGCTGTGCTCGCCCAGCAGCTCGACCAGGTCACTCCCCTACTGCGGCGGGTCGAGCGCGTCCGCTTCTCCAGTCTCGCCGGCCGCGAGTCGGTCGCCCAGCATCGCCAGATCATCGCCGACTGCGCCGCGGGCGACGCCGAGCTCGCGGCCAAGCACAGCGCCGAGAACTGGCGCACCCTCGACCTCCATCTCACCGACTGACTCGAACACGACACAGGACACGACATGGCCCTCGCTGACTTCCCCCGCTACCCGCTGACCTTCGGGCCGAGCCCGATCCATCCGCTCGCCCGTCTGACCGCCCACCTCGGCGGCGCGACGATCTGGGCCAAGCGCGAGGATGTCAACAGCGGCCTCGCCTACGGCGGCAACAAGACGCGCAAGCTGGAGTACATCGTCCCCGACGCGATCGCCTCGGGCGCGGACACGCTGGTCTCGATCGGCGGCTACCAGTCCAACCACACCCGTCAGGTCGCGGCGGTGGCCGCCAAGATCGGGATGAAGGCCGTTCTGGTGCAGGAGAAATGGGTCGACTGGCCCGACTCCGTCAACGACCGGGTCGGCAACATCATGCTGTCGCGCATCATGGGCGCCGAGGTGCGGCTCGACCCCGCCGGCTTCGGGATCGGCATCAAAAGCAGCTGGCAGAAAGCTCTGGATGACGTGGCCGAGCGCGGTGGGAAGGCGTACGGCATCCCGGCCGGGGCCTCCGAGCACCGGCTCGGCGGTCTGGGATTCGCGAACTGGGCGTACGAGGTGGAGCGGCAGGAGCAGGAGCTCGGCATCTTCTTCGACACCATCGTGGTCTGCAGCGTCACCGGCTCGACCCACGCGGGCATGATCGCGGGCTTCGCCGGCCAGAATAGGCCGCGTCGAGTGATCGGGATCGACGCCTCCGCGAAGATCGCCGAGACCCGCGAGCAGGTCGCCAGGATCGCGCGCAACACGGCCGCCCTGATCGATCTAGGACGCGAGCTTCGCGACGACGAGATCACGGTGCTCGAGGGGTGGGCGGGCGAGTTGTACGGCATCCCGGTGCAGTCGACGCTGGATGCGATCCGCCTGACCGGCTCACTCGAGGGCATCATCATCGACCCGGTCTACGAGGGCAAGTCGATGGCGGGGCTGGTCGACCTCGTGACGAATGGCGGGATCCCGAAGGACAGCACGGTGCTCTACGCCCACCTGGGTGGTCAGCCGGCGCTCAACGCCTACAGCGCACTGTTCACTTCGTAGCCACTGTCTTGCTGGTCGAGTAGCGCCGCAGGCGGGTATCGAGACTCATCACGGCTTACCAAATCAAGGATGCGGCGGGCAGACTGGCCGAAAATCGCCGAGATTGCGTTCGGGAGGGTCGGTTCCTCCTTGATTTGGTCGCGGAAGCACGATGGATATCGGCGTGCGGGTTTCGATACGGCCGCTTCGCGACCTACTCAACCAGCGAGAGTCTCGACCTCATCAACCAGCAAGAGTGCGCCCAGGAACCGCTACGCGGACTTCTCCGCACGACGAGCCGCACGCGGCACGATCGTCGGTGCCGCGTTCTCGAGCACGGCGCCCTTGGTCACGACGACCCGAGCCACCTCGTCGCTCGAGGGGACCTCGAACATGATCGGCCCGAGCACCTCCTCGAGGATGGCGCGCAGGCCGCGGGCGCCCGTCTGGCGGAGCACGGCGAGGTCGGCGATCGCCTCGAGGGCGTCCTCCTCGAAGTCGAGTTCAACACCGTCGAGCTGGAACATGCGCTGGTACTGGCGCACGAGGGCGTTCTTCGGCACGGTCAGGATCTCCATGAGCGCGTGCTGATCGAGCGGCGACACGGTTGTCACCACCGGCAGGCGGCCGATGAACTCGGGGATCAATCCGAACTTGTGCAGGTCTTCCGGCAGCACCTCGCTGAACAGCGTGGCCTCGTCGCGCTTCGAATGCAGGGGGGCGCCGAAGCCGATGCCGCGCCGTCCGACGCGGGCCGAGATGATGTCCTCCAGGCCCGAGAAGGCGCCCGCCACGATGAAGAGCACGTTCGTCGTGTCGATTTGGATGAACTCCTGGTGCGGATGCTTGCGCCCACCCTGCGGCGGAACCGAGGCGACGGTGCCCTCGAGGATCTTCAGCAGCGCCTGTTGCACACCCTCACCCGAGACGTCTCGCGTGATCGACGGGTTTTCGGCCTTGCGAGCGATCTTGTCGATCTCGTCGATGTAGATGATCCCGGTCTCGGCACGCTTGACGTCGTAATCCGCCGCCTGAATCAGCTTCAGCAGGATGTTCTCGACATCCTCCCCGACGTACCCGGCCTCGGTCAGCGCCGTCGCATCCGCCACCGCGAAGGGCACGTTGAGGCGTTTGGCCAGAGTCTGCGCGAGGTAGGTCTTCCCGCAGCCCGTCGGCCCGATGAGCAGGATGTTGGACTTGGAGATGTCGACGTGGTCGGAGTCCTTCTTCGCCGGACCCGCCTCCCCCGCCTGGATG